>NZ_OZ026448.1:932339-1243119 GCF_964019485.1 Spiroplasma endosymbiont of Agriotes lineatus | reverse complement strand
CCTTGAACCACTTCCTATAAATATCATAACTTTAAAATAGAAAAATTTATCCATAAAAAATGAAATAATGTGGATAACTATAGTTATCCACATTATTATCAACATTTATTTACTTTGTAAATATTGAATTTTTAATATTTTTCCACAAATTTTAATAATAACTAAAAAATTGTTAATTACTTGTTAATTAGATGTTAGTAACTGTTATTAAAATTAATTTAAATTAATTAGTTTTTTAATATTATAATTTTCTAAGTCCGAAATATCATTAGGTAAACGAATAATAATTGCAGAAATCATATATATATGACAAGATTTTGGTTTTTACAAGCTTGCTGTTAATTAATAAATAAATACGAGCTCATTTATTTATTACAAGAAATATAAGGTTAAATTAATATTTATTATTTTTAGTTATGCCTTGTATTTCTTTGTTAAAGATAAACAAATTGCTAATGGTTTTAATACTGGTAAAAGTTCTTATTAAATAGATTTTAATGTTTTAAAAGCGTATGATAACCAATTATGAAACGCTACTTGTTAGTAATAAAATGCATTTTTACAATGCCAAAGTTGATGTCATGTATGGAATTAATATTTTTACGCTAACTTTCCCGCTATATAAAAAAAGCAAAATGAAAGCACTGAATATCATTATTTTTTATACGATTTTAACATTTTGAATTTAACAGCTTTTATTGGCGATGGCATAAGTGGGTAATATGGATGATTTAATTCCTACGCCCAACTGTTCTTATTGAGGTTTATTGAGGTTTATTTAGTGCAATATCTTGTGTGGTATTCAGCACACTTTTGTTAGTGTGTTAAATTGATTACTTGGTTCTTTCTGGGATTAATCTTTTAATTCCCTCCCTGCGTTGCGCGCGGATATTGTCAAAACAACAATTAATTTCACGAAAACTGCCTTTCCGGTGTTTGAAGTTATTCCGGCGCTTCAGATGTTGTTTGAATTTGTAGTACCATTAGCAATTTTATTAATGTTAATTAAAAAGTTTTCTTAAATATTTCTAATATTTTTATATAAAATATAATTCCTTTGAAAGGAGGATTTTTCTTTATGTGAAAATTTTTATCAGCTTTAAATTTAGTAAGTAAGTATAATGTTTATTTCTGGATGTAATAAAGGTAACAATATTCTAATTACTGATAATGCAAAAAAATATGAATTAAATTTTATTGAAATTTTGAATAGTAATTTTACGAGTTCTACTAGCAATGATTGAGGTGGGTGATTAAATATTAGTTCTATTAAAAATGAATTGCCTTTTGATGTTTCTAATTCTGCGGAATCTTTAACTTCTTATAAACCTATTGATGGTTTTAAAGATATTCGTATTTTTTATGAGCGTAATGGTAAAAGTGAAAGTAATAAATATTATACTATTGATAAAATTGTTAATGTTAAAATTACATTTTCTAAAAATAAAGATTTAGGTTTTAGTCAATATTTAATAACTTCATTCTTTACTGAAATGCCTAATAAAAATTAATAATTTAATAAATATTCTTGAAAATCGTATTAAAAAATACGATTTTCTTAATTTAAGGAGTTTAAAAAAATGAAATATATTATTTTTCAAGCTGATTTAGCAGATTTAAAATCAAAAATCCAAAGCTGATTAAGTGCTAATTGTCGTAATCATTATTACTTACTATAAAACTAAAAAACGCATCACTGCCTATTTAAATTTATGTACCAAGTCTTTTATGTCCAGTATAGTATGAAAAGTAAACGGACTCATAAAGTTTTGTTATGTAGGAAAATGTTTAAATAATTTTTAATGACAAGCAACGACAATTTAATTATCATTTTATTTAGAAAATAAATAATAAGACAAAATATTTAATATTAATAAACATAATCTCAATAAAAGGTTATAAAAACTAAGGAAAACGCTTATAAAAACAACATTAAAATAAGTTTTTACAACAAAAACAAATATTCAGCGAGGAAAATATGTAAGATTTTGGGTTTATCAAAATCTTACATATTTTCCTCGCTGAATATTTGTTTTTGTTGTTATTAATTATTGTTATTTTTTGGCCATTATCAGTGTCGCTTGCTTTAAAATATCGTTTTCCATTCGTAATTGTTTTAATTCTTTTCGTAAGTAAATTAATTCATTTTCTTCATTACTTTGATATCTTTTGCTTTAAAAGAACCAGAATTATCGAATGATTTTATTCAATTATAAATAGCAGATTTTGAAATACCATATTAATTAATAATTTCAATAATGCTTTTCCCGTTTTAATAAAGCATGACAATTTGTTTTTTAAATTCATCTGTATATGAATTTTTGCTCATTTTTATATTCTACTTTCTTAATAATTTTATTTTATTTGAAAGTCCACATAAATATGGTCCAACTTATTGTAACCTATCCAATTTAACATCACTATTTCCTCACTCTCATAAATTATACAATAAAAAACTAGACTTTTAGAAGTCTAGTTTTATTTATCTAATGGAGCGAGCGATGGGAATTGAACCCACACAATCAGCTTGGAAGGCTGAAGTTCTACCATTAAACTACACTCGCACAATGCAAGCTCATTACAAAATATATCACATTTAAAAATAAGAAGCAATAAGTTTTACTAAAAGTATTTAGAAACCATATACATATGACAAGATTTTGGTTTTTACAAGCTTGCTGTTAATTAATAAATAAATACGAGCTCATTTATTTATTACAAGAAATATAAGGTTAAATTAATATTTATTATTTTTAGTTATGCCTTGTATTTTTTTTGTGCCTCGATAATAATAAACTAAGCTAATTAGTAAACGAAGTTTACTAACAAATTCTGTTAAACATAAATGTTCAAAAAAATAAATATTTAACTTAGTTATTTAACTAAGTTAAATATAACTTAGCTTAATATAACTAAATATATTTTGTAAGGGGGGTGTGTATGTGATAAATATTGAAAATATTTTCTTAAATATTAAAAAATATCTTTTAAAAAAACACAAAACGCAATTTTAATTAAAGCACCTAAAATTCCGTGATTTAATAATCCTATTGGTATTTGATTTTCAAGGCGATTTGTTTATAAAGAAAAATATTAAAATTCTATTTGTATTGGAATAATTAGAAATGGTGAGTATCAGTTGGTTTTAGTTAATAAGAAAGGGTAGGAGTCTAATTTGATTATAGGACAAGAATTGTTAAATTTTTTTATTGCTGAAAAAGAGAATGATAAAAAGGATGTAAGTTTTAATTATTTTAAAAATTAATTTTAAAGGTGTTTTAAGGCGTCTTAAGAATAGAGGTAAATAAAAAAAACATTTTGGTTGATGTTTATAGTGGCGAAGCGGTGCGGAAAGCGTATGCTCCGCCCGTTAATTATCGATGTTAGTTGAGTTATTTAACTAAGTTATTGCAATTTTTTGATTTGGTGTAGTAAAAAAAGTTTTGGAGTTTTAGAAATAAAAATGTGAGTTAATGTGGACGAACCACTTAAAAATTATTGTCGAAAGTTTATATATTCTATTAATAAAAAAACTGGATTAGAACAAAAATTTTGAGCGTCTAAATCTGCAGTTGAATCTGTTAGAACTGATTTAGTCGGTGATAATTGACTTTGTGTTGATATTGCATATTAAAAGATTAAAAAATTAAGGAGAAAAGAAAGATGAGTATATTTGGATTAGTATTTTTTACGATTTTAACATTATTACTAGCATATTGTATTGCAGTTAATATTTATCGGTTTTTTAAAAATAAAAAGAAATATGGTGGTGAAGCAAAACAGCTACCAAAAGATTTTACTTATTCACAACGAATATTTATTGCAAAATTTAAGAAAAATTTATTAGAAAAAGATGGAGAAGAAATTAACAAATAAAAAAAATATTTAGAATATTTTTAAAAGTACATAGATATGACTAAATTTAAATATAATACAAAAATAAATAAAATTAATCGAATTAGGAGTACAAAAATGGTTAGAAAAATTAAAAAAATTAAAAAAATGTTAAAAATAAGAAAGATAAATTAAAAGGCAGGAAGAGAAAAGTGAAAGTATGGTATGGTATTGCTTCTTCAGAAGAAGAACAAAAGATAGATAGAGTATCGCAGTTATCTTTATATATTAATGGTGATAATAAATTACTAAACCTAATCGTTTATGAGCGCGTGATTATGGTGTCTGGTCTGTCATGTAAAGATAGATATTTTTCATGATGCGCGGGTTTGTATTGATGCTATGTTATTAATTAAGGAAGTTGGTTGTTAAATGTTTAAAAAAATAATTATTGAGTTAATTGAATTAATTTATCCGGCTGCCGATTTAAACCACCCCAAGTTGTATTTTTGTTTTCAATTTTAATAATTGTAATGCTCTTCTCAGCCATTATTTTTCTACTCTTTTGACCTTTTAATCGGTAATTATTATGTTTTTAGTTGCTTGAAAAGATTTAGATTGAGAAATGACAAAATTGTGTTTTTGAGATTTATTTATTCAAATTACAGTTATTCCGGTGTGAGTTTCTGGCAAGGAAATTGATTTAACCAAAGAACTATTTTGATTTTTAATAGCAAACATTGCTTTTTGAATGGTATTATTATTCATTGTCTTATTTATGGTTATTTTATTTTATAAGGTTAAATCATATTTTGTTTAGAAAGGGGGGGGTGATTATATGTTTGGAACTTTTCTTGATGTAAAGTAACACCAACCACCAGTAGCAATTGCTGGTGAACCAGCGGTTACTAACTTATGAAAAGCATTAATTAAAGCATTTGGTAATATTTGAACTGATATTATTGGTGGTAATATGCCAAATGTCGTTAATTTCTTTGCTACATATTGAGTTTTCTTGCTTGGCGTGATTATTGGTTTATTTTTAATTGCTTTCAAAATGTTTGAAAAATTAATGCCCGGCAGATAGTAATAAAAATAAAGAAAGTGTGATTTAAGTGATGCTATTGTTTAAAAAAATAAATTTAAGATTATATGATTTTGTCTCTTTAAATCGCACTTTATTTATTATTGTGTGATTATATGTATATGGTGCGACTTTGCATTATTATAATCCTCAAAGTTGACGAATGTTGTTTGATATTATTTATTTATTAATTGCTTTGTACATTTTATATACTAAAATTTCTCATTTCTTTGCTCATCAAAGTTTTATTAATTTCTTATTAAATTCACCTTTAAATTTAATAATTGACGCCTTAGGGGACCCGGGGCCAGGGACCGGGAAAACTGCTTTAATGGTTTTGGCTTCTTACTTATTAAGTGGTTGAAAAACGATTTCTACTTTTTCGATTACCAATAAACAAATGCTTTCATTAGGGCATATGTCGCTTTTAGATTATAATTATTCAATTTTAGATGAAAAATCATTATTACTTTGAGATGAAACTAACTTATTTTTAGAAGGAACTGAACCGACTATAAAGAAAATGATAGGGTAGCCCTCAAGGTTTACAAGAATATTTTGCTTCAACACGGCAATTTACCCATATCGTATTAGCGGGCGGGCGACGAGCCGAACATATATGAGTTAAAGTTCGTGATATTGCGAATTCAATAATTGTTGGTATTAGAAAAAAACCGGTTAGTATCTTTCGTCCTTATTTACAAGTTATTTATGGCACTTTTAAATCGATCGGTAAGCGAATACGAACAATGACGATTAACTCTAATTAATGCAAAAAATGATAAAAAAGGTCGTAAAATCAAGTATCGTAGCATTCCGGAATTAGACATTTATTTCTTTAAATTGAAAATTCCGATGTCAATTTTAAATCTTTATGATAATAAATATTTATCATTCTTGCGCGAATTAAATAATCGTGCTTTGAATGATAATTACCAACATAAATTTTGAAATGATAATGTAATGGATATTGAAGCATTAGAATATTTAAAAATGGAAAAATTCAGTAAAATACTTACTAAGTTAAAAAATAATCTGAATAAGAAAAACAAGTAAAGGAATTTAAAAATGGAAAAATTAGAAAAAATGGCTAGTTTGATTGGCGATATGTTTTATAAAGTTTTTGATTTAATTTGAACTTTAACCATTCCAGGAACAGATATTCGCATTATTATTTTTCCACTAATTATGCTTGTTATCAATCTTGTAATTGGTGGTATTTTAAGTATTCATATTGAACGACCAAAAGTTGGTTTTCGTAAAAAATATCGAAAATCAGTTGCTAATTGAGGAACTAAGAAACAATCATCTACTGGTCCAATTAAAAAATTTAGTGGTAATAAGCCCTAAAAACAGACCATGAGTCAACCAACATGGACGGCGGGCGAATAAAAAGGTAGGTTGGATTGGCAACCCTTTTTAGGACAATTTTTATATAGACATTTGTTTTCTAAAAATAACTGGAGATAAATAATTTAAACTGCCATGTATTCTAAGATTATTGTATCAATTAATGTAATCAAATAATTCAAGTTCTAATTGTGCAAGATCATTGAATTTTCTACCATTAATAAATTCTGTTTTAAAAACTTTATAAGTTGCTTCAGCAACTGCATTATCATATGGACAACCCTTCGCACTCAATGATCTTTGAATTTTAAATGTAGATAATAATTGATTAATTATATTATTTTTAAACTCATTACCTCGGTCGGTATGAAATATTTCAATTTTTGATAATGGTCTAGTAATTCGCATAATAAATAGCTTGATAAACCAACTCCGTATTTTTATTTGGTCCGGAACTATAACCAACAATCTTGCGATTATACAAATCAATTAGGAGACATACATAAAATCATTTAAAACCCACTTTTATATAAGTTAAGTCACTAACGATAATTTCATTTATTTTTCTATTATTAAAGTCTCGGTTTACAATGTTATTTACTGGATCATTATTTACTTGAATATTTTTGCATTTAAGTCTTGTTTTTGTGTGCTTTGATATCAAATTATTGTTTTTTATAATATTTCTAATTTTGTGTTTAGATAGGTTAATACTTTTATGAGCTAATACTACTTTGATTTTTCGAGCTCCATAGACTTGGCGGCTTTCGTTAAATGCACCGATAATTTCTTGATTATAATTATTCACTATTTTCCTTGTGTATTTATTAATTTGATAATAGTAATTGGATTTTGAAATATTTAATAATTTACACATTTTTCTTATTGAATATTTTTTCTTATTGCTATTAATTATTGTTATTTTTTGGCCATTATCAGTGCGGCTTGCTTTAAAATGTCATTTTCCATTTTCAAGTCTTTAAGTTCTTTTCGTAAAGTTATTATTTCATTTTCTTCTAGTGTGCGATTGTCTTTTTCTTTAAATGAAACAGAATTATTATAATTTTTAACTCAACTATAAATAGTTGGTTTTGGTAAATTATATTCTTTCCCTAAATTAATAACACTTTTCCCATTTTTGTATAGCATGACAATTTGTTTTTTAAATTCTTCATAGTATGAGGTTTTATTTCCCATTTTTATATTCCTTCTTTCTTAATAATTTCGAAGTCTATATAATTATGGTTCAACTTATTGTAGCCTATCCACAATATAAATTTTCTCATGCTTTTAAAGCAATAAAAGAGAGTTTTAAGTCGTGATGAGATGCATAAGATTATTTCTTGATTTTTATTGTAATGTTTATTGGTTTAGTCCCTTTGGGCGCTTTCTTTGATACAAAAAACCACCAAAACCTAATATGGAACAATTTTTTATGAAACGAGAAAAACGAGCCACAAATTCTAGTCAATGTGGCGAAAGTCGTGAGTTGGAGTTCGTTGAAATTTTAAATAGTGAACTATGACTTAATTCACCAACAGAAGGTAGTTATAGACTTCATTTTCCAAATGATATTTTACCTAACGATTTGAAAAAGAAAAGCTTATTTTTAAAAGGCCAAGATAATATTGAAAGTGTTCTTAATTTTTACAGAAGTAATGGCATAGATAATAATAGTATACTAATAACAATTCCAAAAATTATTAATGCAAAAATTAAATTTCAATTAATAAAATTTCAGTTATTACAAGTTTGATATATAACTTCATTCTATGCCGAAATGCCCCCCTTACCTTACCCGAAAAAGAAGCAGAGCAACCATTACCTCTACTGAGATAACCAAAAGTGATGGCGAATATCACAGCATAATCAGTTTCAAGATAAGCTAGATTATTTAATGATACAACGCCGGGATTTTGATAAATTTAATTATAGCTATTTATATTGAGTTCCAATTTTTAATTTCTTTGATGATAATTTTAAATATATTAGTGAAATGTCAATTAAATTAAATGGTTTTAAACAAAATAGTAAATTTACTTTAATTCGTAGTTTTGAACCTGAAAACTCGCTATATTTTTTTGATAGTTTAGAATTTTCTAGTTTTGGTAATGTTTTTAGAATTAAAATTTCTTTAGGAATGATTACTTTTTATGAAAATGATAAACAATTAATTAAGTTTATTTGAAAAAATGGTTTTACTGAAGATTTTATTAATGTTTTGTTTGGACAAATTAATTATTATGATAATACTTTTCATTTTCTACGCTATGATGATAAATTAAAGATTGATTTTAAAGTTTAAAGATTTTATGTTTTTTTATTTAAAAGATTTGACAAGTAAATATTATTTTAATTTATTTGATAAAATTTATAAAATTTTAGGTGGTTTTTTTTACACAATTCTTTTGCGCTAGTTTTAATATGGATGCCTCTACTTATGTAGAATTAGATTACAAAGGGATGCAACAAATTCCTAAAAATGTTTTACAAATGAGGTTTTTCTATCGTTCCTTAATTACTTTTTATCCCAAACAATATTTAATTAACTTTGGTTCAACAATAGAAAATAGTGAGAATATGATTTTTCGTTCCTATTTTTTTGTTAAAGATAAACAAATTTCCAATGGTTTTAACACCGGTAAAAATTCTTATCAAATAGATTTTAATGTTTTAAAAGCATATGATAACCAATTATGGAATGCCACTAGTAATAAACTGCATTTTTACAATGCCAAAGTTGATGTCATGTATGGAATTAATATTTTTATGCTAACTTTCCCGCTATATAAAAAGCAAAATGAAAGCACTGAATATCATTATTTTTTATACGATTTTAACATTTTGAATTTAACAGCTTTTATTGGCGGTGGCATAAGTGGGTAATATGGATGATTTAATTCCTGCGCCCAACTGTTCTTATTGAGGTTTATTGAGAGGAGAGGTTTATTTAGTGCAATATCTTGTGTGTGGTATTGTGGTATTCAGCGCGCTTCTGTTAGTGTGCTGAATTGTGATTACTTGGTGTCTCCTTTCTGGAATTAATCTTTTAATTCGCCCTATTCCTATTGCTGTGCTGACATTGCTAAAACAACGATTAATTTTACTAAAACTGCCTTCCCGCGATGTTTGAAGTCATTCCGGCGTTTCAAATATTATTTAAATTTGTATTGCCGTTAGCAATTTTATTAATGTTAATTAAAGGACGCATAAAGTTTTGTTAGGTGGGAAAATATTTGAATAAGTATTAAGACAGTCAGCAATGATTGTCTTTTTATTTTATAAGGTGTTAAAAATTTGTTCTTTGAAAATTAAATACAAGTGAGTTAATAATGTTGGTATGTATTAAAGCACGATAAATTGTGGGTGGTTGCTATAACCAAAAGAAGTTTACCAGTTAATAGATAACATCCTATTAGCTATAGCAATTTGTTTCGTTTTGCAATAAAAAAATGAATGGGTGGATTTCCTAAAAATATACACGCTATTAAATTAGTTCCAAGGGCAGGATGTGGGCATTAAAGTGTAGAAATTTCTATATAAGGGTATGCTAAGTTTAAAATTATTAAAATCTTTATCTAATTAAAAAAACAAAATTTAATAACAAAGCTTGTTAAACACTTAAATCTGCGATATATAAGTGTTTAAAAAACTAAGCTAACTAACTTAGTTAATATAACTTAGTTTATTCATAAGAAAGGTAATTTATTATGAAAAACATTGAAAACATTTTCTTAAATACTAAAAAATATCTCTTAAAAGAAGCGCAAAACGCAATGTTTATTAAAGCACCAAAAATACCGTGATTTAATAAACAAATCGGCATTTGATTTCCAAAGCGATTTGTTTATAAAAAAAAATATGAAAATTCTATTTGCATCGGAATAATAAAAGATAGTAAATATCAAATAATTTCAATTAATCAAAAAGAAAATGAAACCAAATTAATTAATGGGCAAGAATTATTAGGTTTCTTCATTGCCGAAAAAGAAAACAACAAAAAAGATATAAATTATAACTATTTTAAAGGAGTTTAAAAATGAATATTGCGATTGGAATAATATTTATTATCATTTGCATAATGCTATTAGCATATTTTGCTTATAAAATTTATGCCAAAATAAAAATTAGAATTAAATATAAAAATGCCATTAAAAATAATACTGGTAATTTTACAAAAGATGAAAAAGTGTTTATTGTCCGCTTTGAAGAATGAGTTAAAGCTCCTAATTCAAAAGAAAATAATGAGAATAAAAAATAATGTTTTGAGAAATTATTATGGAATTCTTAAAACTGTTTATTCCGATAGAAAAAATGCCTGCACAGGTTGCGTTTATTGCCGGATTAATTATTATTATTACTTTTCTTTTCGCATTAATTTCAATTATGTATTTACCAATAAAAATGATTTTCGGGAGATAAAAAATGACAATAAACTTAAAAGAATTTAATTGAGAACAAATTAAACAAACTTTCTGAGATTTATTTATTCAAATTACAACTATTCCGGCCCACATTACTGGTAGTAAAGAAATTAAATTAACCGAAGCACCACTTTGACTTTTAATAGCAAACATTGCTTTTTGACTCCTAACAGCGATTATGGTGTGATTTATTCTAATGTTACTTTGAAAAACCATATCAGTATTTAGATAGAGGCAAAATTAATGTCAAGAAGTTACATTGTGATGCATTCCCAAAGAAATTCAAAATTAATTAGGAAAAAATACAATCGTGTTAAGGTTAATCGTGGTTTTAACAAATTTAAGAAAAACTTTGAATATAAATGATGAATGTTTTAAAAAGAAAGGGGGTGATTATATGTTTGGAACTTTCTTAGTTGATGCACCAGCAGTAACAAAGATAACAGCTAGTGACGCGATGACTAAATTGTGAAACGCAATTATAACAGCGTTTACTAAAATGTGAGAAATTATTGCTGTTAATATGCCACAAGTCGGTAACTTCTTTGCTGACTACTGAATATTCATTTTTCCATTTATTTTGGCAATATTCTTTATTTGCTTTAAAATGTTTGAAAAATTACTTGGAGCAGTACGCTAACAAAAAAATAAAGTGAGGTGCAAGATGAAATTTTGCAAATGAATAATAGAAAAAAATAACCATTTTATTGAATTAAATCGCACCTCATTTTTAATTTTATGACATTGAGGAGCAATTTGATATGTTTACAACGGTTATTTTAAAAACATTGTAAGCTATTTATTTTTAGCAGGTTGTATTTTAATTTTTCTTTTTAAAATCGGTAATTTAACACAAATTAACAAAGTTATTAACTTCTTAAAAAACTCATCATTAAATATTGTTATTGGTTAATTAGGAACTGGAAAAACCGCTTTTCTAGTATACGCATCAAAATTACTAAAAAAGAAAAAATATCATATCGCCTCAACCTTTCCATTACTAGAAACCCAAAAATTAAGTTTAGGGCATATGGGTTTGTTAGACTTTGATTATCCGGTATTGCCAGACAAAACCTTACTTTTGTGAGATGAAACCAACTTATTTTTAGAGGGAACTGATTGAGAAAAAAATAATACCAAAAACGAAGAAACTGGTATTTAAGAGTATTTTGCTCTGGCACGCCATTTCGGTCATATTGTGCTTGCTGGCGGTCAAAGAGATAAACATATTTGAGTTAAAGTTCGCGATATTGCTAATAATGTGATTGTGGGCATTCGTAAAAAACCCGTTAATATTTTTCGTCCCTACTTAAAAGTCATTTATGGTACGTTTACGAGCATTGAAGAATATGAACGCTGACGAAACACCTTAATTGATGCTAAAAATAGTAAAAAGGGTCGTCGCATTAAATATCGCGATATTCCTGAACTTGATATTTATTTTTTTAAACTAAAAATTCCTTTACCAATATTAAACACTTACAATTCTTTTTACCTAGCGTTTTTAAGAGATTACTTAAATGCAAAAGTGAATCCTGACTATGAAAACAAATACTATAATGACACAGCAATTGATTTAGAAGATTTGGAATATTTAAAAATGGATAAATTTAGCAAATTTTTAAGAAAAATGAAAGAAAAGGAATAATAAAAAATGGCAAATCTCGCAAAAATGGCCGACTTTCTCGCCCAAATGCTTTATAAAGTTTTTGATTTAATTTGAAGTCTTGAAGTGCCGGGAACGAATATTCAACTAATATTTCCTTTATTCTTAACGCTGGCTGTAGAATTTCTTATGGCAATTATTCTTGGATTTGGTAGTCTACAAGTTAATTTAGAAAAACAACGCCAATATGCTGTTAAAAATAAGGGGCGTTTAAGTGCATGAGGAAAAGCTAAAAAGCAAGTAAAACCAATAAAAACCAAACAAGGTAACTAACAATGTTTAAACTAATTATTATTTTTATCTTAATAACTGTTCTTGGATTATTAGCAGGTAGTCATTTTGAAACTTTAACGAACTATATTAGCGAAGGGCTTGCCAATTTCCAAAAGTTTATTACTAGCAATTTAACAATTTTAGAACTATTTAAACCAATGGCACGAACATTTTCGCAACACCCAATCTTTACTATTCTTGGTGTTACTTGTGTACTTATTGCCTTATTTATTGTAATTAAAGGACGATAAAAAATATGAAGGGAGAGTTAAAATGAAAAAAATTTTAGCAAAATTATTTAAAAAAGATAATTCAAAAGAAAAAATGCCATTAAAATTAAGAATTAAAAATTCTTTTAAAAAGCAGTGGTTAAAAATAGTATTAAGTATCATTTTCATCTTTATAAGCTTATTAATTTGTGCATTAATAGTAAGTGATACTAAATGAATAACTGGAACAAGTAACGAATTTAATGATTTTATGAATGAAGAGATGGTTAATTTCTTTGGCAAGTTCAATAGTGGTATTTGGTATTATGCTGGCAGGAATATTTGTTTTTTGATGAGGCGGAGCAATATATTTTGCACTTAAATTTGAAAAATTAATCCGCTTGATTATTCAAAAAATTAAAGCAAAAAGAGCCTTGAAAAATGAAATCAAACAAGTTAATTAATTTTTTAAAAAGATATTGACGAAGAATTTTGCCTTACATTTTTATGATTATTATCTTTTTCATTCCATTTTTAAAATTGGAAATTAATGATTTGAAATTATTATATGAAAAATTTGAAACATTAATTTCACTTATGATATTAGGATATTTGGATATATGCATCACATTAGCTGTAATTATAAATTGTGGTATTGAGTGACTTATTAAAAAAATTAAAGAAAAAAGAACAACGAGAAATAAAATATTTTAAAAAGGAGTGATAAAAATGTTTATGAAAATATTTACCATGATAATTATTAGTTTCAATAACATTTTTACCATTCCCTGAAACATTAACAATGATAAAACAACAACAGAATCAATAATTAGAAAAAAAGACAAAATAATCAAATTTACGAAAAAGAAGTTAAACTTGACAATTTAAAAGAAGTTGAAATCGAGAATATTCAACAACAACATCATGATGAATTAAAAATAATAATAAAAGTTCCTATAATTATAAATAAAAAAAATCTTGAAGAAGTACTTAAAGAAAGACCAAAACCTACAAATGATAAACTTGAATTTATAACTCCTGTTTTTTCAAAAAACAATGAAAAAAGAAAAAATATTGAAGATTTAACAAGAAAATATGGCAAAATAATCAATCAAAATAACAATAGAAAAACATACAAAATCCAAAAGTCTATCCAATTAGAAATGACAATAAATTACTATGATCACTCAAACGGATATAGAATAGGAATAAATCCTAGAAAAACATTTATCATTAAAACAGAAAAATAAGTTAACTAAATTTAAAAACTGTTAAAGTCACTGCCTTAGAAAGATAATTTTCTAAAATAACAACAATACTCTTAAAATAACCAAAAAACTTTTTCATTTTAATTCTCCTTTCTATTTTGTCAAAATAAAAACCAGTAATTAACTAAAATTAATGGTTGGAATATTTTTCTTATTTTTACAAGTTGTTAACAGACCAATTATTTGTAATAAATTTAATATTTTTTATTAAATTGGACGAAAATTAAAAATTGGCTGAGGATCGCTTTCGCTTGTTCTTGATATTGTTGCTTTGCCATTAAAAGAAATGCTATTATCTTCGTTAATAGTAATTTCATCGGGTAATAATAAACGATATTTTTGTAATATTTGCATTACCCTCTGTAATTGATAAGGTGATTGTTTGTTCTTCGTTATTATCATCAATTATTTTAGCAGTAATTATTCCGTTAATTTTTTGTTTTAAATCTAAATTAGTTTTAATTGAAAGTAATCTGATTACATATTGGGCTATAAGACGTTGTTTTGGCTCCACAGATAATTCTTGTTCTGGTGAATGCAACAAATCACGATTTAAAATTAATTCTTGTTCTTGTTTATTTGTGTTTGATAAATTAAAATCCTTTGATAATGTATTTTTAATTTCAGAAGCTTTTTTATTTGAACTTGTAAAATCAGTTAATATCATTTCATCATCAATATTTAAATTTCATCCCTTAGCTATATTTTTGGAGTTATTTATCTTTAACCTTGTGGTGATTTGAAATAAATATTTTGCTTTAGTTTCATAACTACATGACGGTACTTTAATTTTTTGTACACCCGAAGAAGAAGAAGTGTTAGGAAAATTAATTGGTTTAAAACAAACAGCTTTTTCGTCGATTGATTTTAACGAATCTGAAGTACTTGATACTTCAATCTCAGAAAATACTAAGTTATCAATATTAATATCTTTTATTTCTTTAATTTTAGCAATAGAATAAAAGCTTTTATTTGTAAAATCAAAATAAACTGTTTTTTTTAATAAGTCATTTAAATCAATATTATTAATTTCATCTTTATTTTTAATTTTATAATTAACAGTAACTTCGCCACGATATTTTCCTTTTGTTGCTTCAATTGTTGCCGAAGTTGGTGTTTTATTAATGATTTTCATTTTATTTAAATTCAAAAAATAATCATTTTCAAAATTTAAATAATTTATAGTATTTAAAATTGTTTCATCATTATTATCTATAATTTCTTTTAATTTTGTTTTTTTTAATATCTTTATTAAGAGATAATTTAATTTTAATTAAAGATAATGACTTTGAAGAAAAAAAATATAAATTACAATAATCATCCCTAAAGATATTATAAGAAATGTTTTCAATAATTTTATCAATTTCTATTGAAGTTATTATTTCTTTGTTTTTTATTATATATATCTTACTATTTGTTATTAAATAAATAGTATCATCATTATATGAAAATGTTGTAATAATATTAGTAATATTACTAATTTTAGTCACATTTATTTCACCGGATTTTAATGTATATACACCACATTTGTTATAAAATAAACATTATTTTTTTTATCTGTTTCTATTGAAATTACATTGTTATTTATTCCATTTATTTTATTTGGTAATATTTGATCTTTTTTTAAAAAATAAATATTTTTATCAAAAAAATCTTTATAGTAAGTATGATGATTATAATCACTTGTAAAAAATAATGGTTCTAGAGTTTTTCCTTCAATAATTTTAGATAGTTTATTTTCTCCTCCATTTAATTTATATAATCCACCCCCGGTTTTGAAGTAAATTATATCATATTTTTTATCCTTATAAAGGTTAACAAAACTTCCATATTTTTTATTAATTCCTTTAATTTTAGTAGCAGTTGTTTCGCCAGATTTTAACATATATAAACCATTTCCTGAACCAACATATATATTATTGTTATTATCAGCAAAAATATGACTAGTGTGCCCAGTAACACCATTAATTTTGATTGGTATATTAGTGTTTTTTCTTAAAAGAAATGGAGACAATCTTTCGTTATCGAAAAAAAGAAGATAAATATTCTCATTATTATCTATAGTCAATGAAAAAACTTCTTGATTGTTGCTATTTATTTTAATTGGTATTGTTTTATTTTTTTTTAAAATAAAAGCTATATTATTTTTTATGAAATATAAATTGTTGTTTTTAACTATTATATTATTATCGCTGGTGTTAATATATTCTGCTGATTTTATAATTTCAAAAAGCTTTATTTTTTTTGTTTTTAATACAAAAATTTCATTTTTTAATTTAAAATACACATTATCATTATTATCAATAAAAAGGAAATAATTAAAATTATCTTCTGTTTGAATAATTTTATTTATAATATTTTCTTTGTATTTTAAAATATAAAGGGCATTATTAGTTCGAAAATATGCGTTGTCTTGACTATCAATAACAACAGAACTAACGCTACCATTAACATCAATATTTCGAATTTTAGTAGCAGTAGTTGCTTCACCAGATTTTATAATATATATATAAAATTACTATATCCTAACAACATAAACATTATTTTTACTATCTATAGCAATTCTATTACTTTCACTACTTTCACCAGGATACGATCCAAGAGTTTGTTCAATTCCATTAATTCTAACTAATACATTATTTTTTATTATATATAATGATTCACTTAATGAACTATTTTCTCTATCTGTTCCGATGTAAATATTATCGTTATTATCAATAATACCAAAATCAATATTAATATCATTTGTTATATTTAATTTAATTGCTGTTGTTTCGCCATATTTTAATGTATATAATCCATCATTTGTCCCAATATAAACATTATTTTTTTTATCATTAAAGATAACCTTATTTCAAGAATTAATTTCACTTTCTATGCCATTTATTTTTTCTGGAATATTATTATCTTGTTTTAGAAAATAAAAATTATTATCTTTAATAAAATAATTATTTAAAATTGATTCTTTAACTTCTTCAAGTTCTGGTAATACATCAACTTTTTTAATTATTTTATTATTAAATTCTAAATAATCATTTGTAGATAGTGTTTCTATTTTATTGCTTTCTAAATTGCTGGCCTGTAAATTATTATTTTCTGTTTTTGTTGGAACATTGGCCAATATCATCGGCATTATACTTCCGATTGTACTGATACTTGTTAATGTTGCTAATAATTTTTTCATAATTTATCAAATCCTTTTCATGAATTTTTGCTAATTAATAAATTTTTATAGTAATCACTCAACCCCTTCTTAAATTTATAAAGTTTAATTAATACAAATTAATTATAAATAATTAAATAATAATTTCTATCATTTTTCAAGGTTGTTGAATACTAATTCTAGAAAAGCATTTATTTTAAAAACAAAAAATAAACTAACGAAATTTAACTTTGTTAAAATTACTACCAAAGAAAGGTGATTTTTTATGTTAAAAATTAATAATAATGTAAAAACCCTAGAAAACAAGCATTGATTCAGCTTATTTACAACCCATAAAAATATGTACACCAATAAATGTGAACAATTAGCCAACGAATATGAAAAATTAGATGAATACTTATATAAATATCATTATCGGTTAAAACAAGGTTATAAAGTAGTTCATTTTGCATCAAGAACAATTATTACAATTTTTGGTGACGTCACTTTTAAACGACGCCGATATAAATATTGAAATCAAAAATCAGGTAAATTTGAATATGTATGTTTACTAGATAAAGAAATTGGTTTATTGCCCAAACAACGCATTTATTTTGATGTTCAATTTAAAGTTTTAAGTCTTTTAGGTGACGGTAAACGGTATCGTGATGTTTTAGATGCTCTAAATCATTGTTATATTTCAAAAGGTAGTGGTAGTAGTAGGTAGTATTTCAAATATTTTAAATAAATACGATATTGCTGAATATTTTCAATTAGCAGAAAAAGAAACTAAAACTAGAATTGATGTCAAAAATAAGGATTTATATATTCAGCTAGATGAAACATTTTTAGCGACATTAGATCATAAAGCTAAACAAGACCAAAGAGTTCGTTTAGTTACTTTTCACGCCGGACATAAAGAAAAAAATTACAAAAATGCTCGTAGAGAATTAGAAAACAAACGAGGTCATTTTCTAATGTTAAAAGTTGGTAAACGAATAAATACGATGAATTATCGTGATTTATTAATTAAGGAATTACAAAAACATTATGTAAATATTAATTATGACAAAATAATTGTTTGTGGCGATGGTGATACTTGAATTAGAGAAATTGCCAATAGTTTTGGTAATGTTAGATATATTTTAGATGGTTATCATGCTATTAAAAAATTAAAACAAACGGCATTTAATATTATTTTTGAAAATCGTAAAGTAACACTAAATAGTTGAATTAAATTATATAAGGATGGAAATCATCAAGAATTAATCAAAAACATTCGTAATGTTGCTAAAAATGAATTAAATAAAGATATTAAAATAAATTTAAGAAAGGCGAGTAATTATTTCAGTAATAATAAGCATGGTATTCATCATCAAAATTTAGAATGAAATATTGGTTGTAGCATTGAAAGTGATGTATCACATTTAGTAAAACAACAATTAGGATATGGAGCAAGAATATATCATCATAAGAATTTAAATAACCTATTACATTTAAGAATGGCAAATTTAAACAAATTAAATGTATTACATTACATTAATGAAAATATTAATTCAGAAATAGAAATCAGAAAAGAAATATATAAAAGTTCATTATGAAATAAATATAATAAGAAAAATGATGATAGTTGAATTAATAAAGGTAGAATTGTATATACAAATAAATATATTACATTTAAGTAAGTAAAAATATTAGTTAAAATTTAATAAAATTAATAATTTTTCATTGTGCAAAAATTCAATAATATGATAAAATGGTAATGAATAAAAATGACAATAACAAGAAAGGTAAGGTTAGTTTAGTAATTAAATAATATAATTAGCTGATTGTTTTACTTCTTCAAAACAATACCTAAGAAAACTAAACGCGGCCTTAATTAAAAAGTTTTCTTAAATAGTTCTAAATATTATTATATAATATAATTTCTTTTTTGAAAGGAGGATTTTTCTTATGCGAAAATTTTTATTAGCTTTAAATTTAGTATGTGTAATGTTTATTTTCGGATGTAGAAGTAATAATATTGCAAATACTGATAATTTTAAAAAATATGAATTAGTCTTTACGGAAATTTTAAATGGTGAACTATGACTTAATTCACCAACAGAAGGTAGTTATAGACTTCATTTTCCAAATGATATTTTACCTAACGATTTGAAAAAGAAAAGCTTATTTTTAAAAGGCCAAGATAATATTGAAAGTGTTCTTAATTTTTACAGAAGCAACGGTATAAATAATAAGGGTATACTAATAACAATTCCAAAAATTATTAATGTAAAAATTAAATTTCAATTAATAAAATCTCAATTAGTACAAACTTGATATATAACTTCATTCTATGCCGAAATGCCTAATAAAAATTAGTAATTTAATAAATATTTTTGAAAATCGTATTTTTTGTAATACGATTTTCTTAATTTAAGGAGTTTAAAAATGAAATATATTATTTCCCAAGCTGATTTAGCAGATTTAAAAGCAAAAGTATAAAGCTGATTAAGTGATAATTGCCGCAATCCTTATTACTATAAAACTAAAAAACGCATTACTGCCTATTTAAATTTATGTACTTATTTCTATATTAAAAAAATTACTTTAACAAAACTTATTAAAAAATATTTTAAGAATGCAACGAAAACCTTTTATCGTTGGGCAGAAAAAATTATGACCGCTTATTATTCTGACAATTTAGATTTATTATTGTTTAAAACTACAAAACCACAAAATATTAATTATTAATATAGTTTAAATTCTCGCGAAAAAGTATGTGATTTGTATTTTGATTACAAAAATCTTCAAGCCGGCGGAACGCGTTCTTTATTTAACAATTTAAAAATCGGTTTTTACGATATTAAAAATTCAGAAGTCCCTAAAAACATCAAAACTTTTTATCGCTGAATTAAATCTGACTCTCGTTGAAAAGAATTAAAACAACAAATCAAACAAACTAAACGCCATTTTAAGCGTTATGAAGTATTCCGATATCGGTCTTTTACAAATGGATGCCAAAATCATTACTACATCAAGTTTTCCGGTTGATAAAAAATATTACATTTATGATTTCATTGACGAAATAACACGGATAGTGTTTGGCTATGTTTATGATAGTTTAGGAACCAATAACACCATTAATGCCGCGCAAAGAGCAATGAAAGATTTCGGCGAACTTGGTACAACCATTAAACGCCTTCGTACTGATAATGCTCCTGAATTTACTACTACTAACTGAAGTAATAAAAAATCGTACAAAGTAAAAGAAAGGTCTTTTACAACCTTTCTTTCGAAGAACGGAATTGTTCACGAAACCACACCAATCCGTTCTCCTCAGAGCAACGGGAAGATCGAACAATTCCACCGACATTATACCAAATTATTTTATTTTAAGTATAAAAAACTAAATTAAAATGAAATTCAACATGGTCGCGTTTAGTTTTCTTAGGTGTTGCTTTGAAGAATTAAAACAATTAGCTAATTATATGGGACTGTACAATTAACTGTGTCTCTAAGTAATTAACTTAAATTCACTCTGTCCTCAAATTTTATCATTAAATGTGAAATTGCACTACCCCAATTTTGAATTGGCATCGTTCATTTCTTAACCATATTTTGAAATGCTAAATAAAATATTTTAAAAACTGATAAATCATTAGGAAAAATCTTTTTATTCTTAATTACTTTTCTTAGTTGACTATTAACAGACTCTATTGCATTAGTTGTATAAATAATTCTTCTAAATTCTTGAGGATATTCAAGAAAAATTATTAAATTATTTCAGTTATTTTTTCATGATTTAGTAATTTGTGGATACTTTTTATTTCATTTTTCTGAAAAATGATCTAAAGCAACTAACGCTATTTCTTCATTAATTGCTGTATAAATTGATTTTAAATCATTAGCTACAAGTTTACGATCTTTGTCAGGAACAAATTTTAAACTATTACGAATTTGATGAACAATACATAATTGATGTTGTGTTTTTGGAAAAACAGCTTCTATTTCATCAGACATCCCAGTTAAATTATCACTACAAGCAACAAGAATATCTTGTAAGCCACAATTTTTCATTTCCGTAACGTAAGAAGGATTATTAAGTCAAAATTTGGCTCCCTCATTCTCGCTAATTCACATTCCTAAAATATCTTTTAAGCCAATTTATATTAATTCCTAAGGCAAGATAAACTTTTTTATTTATTATTCGTTTATCTTGTTTTACTTTAACAACAATACAATCAAAATAAACAATCAGATAAATCTTCTCTAAATGTTTAGTTTGTCACATTTTAACTTCTTCAATAATATCATCAGTTATTTGACTAATTAAACTTTCTGAAATTTCTGCTCCGTGATAGAATTCTTGCAATTGTGCTTTGATATCAGAAATTGTCATTCCTTTTGCATATAAGGAAATTACTTTTTGATCAAAATTATCAAATTTTCTTTGTCTTTTTGGAATAATTATTGGTTCAAAAGTACTATTTCGATCTCTTGGTACATCAATTACGATTGAACCATTTTTAGTAATAATGGTTTTTTGTGCGTTGCCATTTCTTTTATTATGATTCTCATTAGTTTCAGGATAATCTTTAATTTTCGTATTTAACATTCGTTCAGTTAATTTTTTGGTAAATTCCTGAAAAATAGTCTTGCCTTTAAATAAATCTTGTGGATTATCAATATTTTCTAAAAAATAATCAACAACTTTATTAATTGCATCAGGTTTTTTTACTTTTTTTGTTATTTTCTGTTCTTTTTCTTTTAAGTATAATTCAGAATGAATTATCGAGACACAGAATTTTGGGCAGCCCCACTAAGCAACTTTTTCATTTTTATTCTCCTTTCTATTTTGACAAAATAAAAACCAGTAATTTTTAATTAATTACTTACTGGTTTGGATATTTTTCTTATTTTTACAAGAAACTAAGCTATTTGTTTTAGTTGTTAAAAATTATTATAAATTGGACGAAAATTAAAAATTGGTTGAGGATCGCTTTCACCTGTTCTTGATATTGTTGCTTTTCATTAAAAATTATTTAAATCTTTACCTACCTCTACCTAATAAAACTTTATGCGTTCTTTCATCAAGAACAATTATTACAATTTTTGGTGATGTTATTTTTAAACAACGCCGATATAAATATTGAAATCAAAAATCAGGTAAATTTGAATATGTATGTTTACTAGATAAAGAAATTGGTTTATTGTCTAAACAACGCATTTATTTTGATGTCCAATTTAAAGTTTTAAGTCTTTTGGGTGATGGTAAGCGGTATCGCGATGTTTTAGATGCTCTAAATCATTGTTATATTTCGAAAGCTAGTATTTCGCGTATTTTAAATAAATATGATATTGCTGAATATTTTCAACTAGCAGAAAAAGAAACTAAAAATAGAATTGATGTCAAAAATAAGGATTTATATATTCAACTAGATGAGACATTTTTAGCGACATTAGATCATAAAGTTAAACAAGACCAAAGAATTCGTTTAGTTACTTTTCATACCGGACATAAAGAAAAAAAATACAAAAATGCTCGTAGAAAATTAGAAAACAAACGAGGTCATTTTCTAATGTTAAAAGTTGGTAAACGAATAAATACAATGGATTATCGTGATTTATTAATTAAAGAGTTACAAAAACATTATGTAAATATTAATTATGACAGGATAATTGTTTGTGGTGATGGTGATACTTGAATTAGAGAAATTGCCAATAGTTTTGGTAATGTTAGATATATTTTAGATGGTTATCATGCTATTAAAAAATTAAAACAAACGGCATTTAATATTATTTTTGAAAATCGTAAAGTAACACTAAATAGTTGAATTAAATTATATAAGGATGGAAATCATCAAGAATTAATCAAAAACATTCGTAATGTTGCTAAAAATGAATTAAATAAAGATATTAAAATAAATTTAAAAAAGGCGAGTAATTATTTCAGTAATAATAAGCAAGGTATTCATCATCAAAATTTAGAATGAAATATTGGTTGTAGCATTGAAAGTGATGTGTCACATTTAGTAAAACAACAATTAGGATGTAGGGCGAGAATATATAATCATAAGAATTTAAATAACTTATTACATTTAAGAATGGCAAATTTAAACAAATTAAATGTATTACATTACATTAATGAAAATATTAATTCAGAAATAGAAATCAAAAAAGAAATATATAAAAATTCATTATGAAATAAATATAATAATAAAAATGATGATAGTTGAATTAACTATAAAGGTAATGCTGTAACAAATAAATATAGTAGATTTAAGTAAGTAAAAATATTAGTTAAAATTTAATAAAATTAATAATTTTTCATTGTGTAAAAATTCAATAATATGATAAAATAGTAATGAATAAGAATGACAACAACAAGAAAGGCAGGGTTAGTTTAGTAATTAAATAATATAATTAGCTGATTGTTTTATTTCTTCAAAGCAATACCCAAGAAAACTAAACGTGACCTTGATGAAAAATGAACTACTTTATAACCTTGTTTTAAGCGATAATGATATTTATATAAGTATTCATCTAATTTTTCATATTAATTAGCTAGTTGTTCGCATTTGTTGGTGTACATATTTTTATGGGTTGTAAATAAACTGAATCAATACTTGTTTTCTAAGGTTTTTACATTATTATTAATTTCTAACATAAAAAATCACCTTTTTTGGTAGAGTAATTTTAACAAAGTTAAATTTCGTTAACTTATTTTTCTTTTTTAAAGATAAATGTTTTTCTAGAATTAGTATTCAATATTTTGAAAAAATAAAAGAAATTATTATTTAATAGTTTATAATTAATTTGTATTAATTAGACTGTACAAATTTGAGAAAGGATGTTGATTGTTCGGTGAATTTTATTAATTATTAAAAATTCACGAAAAGAATTTGATTAATATGAAAAAATTACTTAGTTTATTAAGCACAATAACAATGGCGGGAAGCGGAATATCGGGCATTGTTGCCAATAGTCCAGTCCTTATGAAAAACAAGAATTTGAGAATAATAAAAAAATAAGTAAATTTAAAAGAAATATTAATAATTTAAATTTAATAAATTCTTATTTTATTAATAAAGATAATTTTAATGTTAGACAAATTAATGAAATAACAAGATCAGTTAATCATATTGCTATTTTTTCAAATACTGTTGGTACACAACCACAGCTAATAGTCTTTATTTTGCAACAGATGATGGCCTTTATTTTATGGGAGTAGATTGAAGAGTTCAAAAAATAAATGGTATAAATGAAGCAGTTATTTTTGTTACAATTGCACCAATAAGCGGTAATGCATTTGCAATAACTAAAACAGGAAAATCTTATTTTATTAGTAATACACCTGGTAATTATGGTGCTAGAAAAATTATTGAAATATCAGGATTTATTAATTCTATATCTGTTTATCAAAATGATATTTCTGATAGTGTAAAAGCTAATAGTCTTTGTTTTGCAACAGATGATAGCCTTTATTTTATGCATGATGATAATTCATGAAAACCACATAAAATAAATGGTATAAATGAAGCAGTTAGTTCTATTATAATTAAACAAAAAAGTGGTAATGCATTTGCAATAACTAAAACTAAAATGCTTTTAAATATTATTATTCAAATAAATAATTTAAGATTTAATAACATTATTAATGAATGATGAAATTATTTTAAATGAATTAAATTATTTAAATCCTGATTTAGATATATCACAATTAGAAATTATTAATAAAACGGATACATCAGCTACAATTAAAGCAAAAGACAATGGTAAATATTTTGGTGAAGTTACTGTTAATTATAAAATTAAAAATGAAGATGAAATTAATGCTATTAATTTAAATGAATTAATTAAAAGAGCAGTATTTTTTAAATTTCGAGATGAAAATCCTAATTTAAAGTTTAAAGAAATAAAAAATATTGATACTAATAATTTAACTTTTTCAAATGTTGAAGTTACAAGAAAAGAAAATTCATTTTTATGATCTAATGTTCCTAAAAATGTATGTCCTGATAGAGAAATCAGCAATAAAACCCAAAATATAAGATCATTTAATTAATGTACCTGCTTGTGAATATAATTCGAAATCAAAATTAGTATTTCAAATTACAACAGGATTAACTAAAACAAACAAAACAAGAAAATAAATTAAATGGTTGAAACATAAATTCTGATGATGAAATGAAATTAACAGATTTTACAAATATAAATAATAAAAATTCTGAAATCATTAATGTATTATCAAATGAATTTGATTTATCAAACACAAATAAACAAGAACAAGAAATGATTTTAAGTATTTTTAAGGAACCTGCTGATAAATTTGAACTTAATTCCGATGAAAAATTAAAAATTACTTATCCAGTAAGAATAATTCCATCTAATGTTATATTAAATTTAAAACAAAAAATTACAGGAAATATTACTGCCAAAATAATTGATGATAACAATAAAGAACAAATAGTTACATTGCCAATTACAGAAGTAATGCAAATTTTACAAAAATATAGTTTATTACCCAATGAAATTACTATAGATAAAAACAATGATAAAATAACATTTAACGGTGAAGCGTTTTTTTCATCAGAAAGAGAAGGGTCGGTAAGAACAAATACAGTTACTACTATAGTATAAGGTTTTATAAAAACGATATTAGCTATTTAGAACAATAACTTTAATTAAAACAAGCACAACAAGTTTAAATTTATTATGATAAAATAGGAACAATATTCAAACCAGTAATTAATTAAAATTACTGGTTTTTATTTTGTCAAAATAGAAAAAATGAAAAAGTTGTTTAAGAGTATTGTCATTATAGACAACCGCCTTTCTTAATAATGATTTTAACAGTTTTTAAATTTAGTTATTAAAGATTTAACCTTTAATTTTTGTTATTAGTTGTGTCCAAGTAGGATTTTTCAATATTGTTACTTTTAGATTAACGATTTCCTTTTTTTGAATATTACCGTTTTCAATTTCTTCATACTTGATATTAAAATTGAGTTTTGTAAGTTCATCAAGAATATTTTCGTTTTTTGCGTGGTAATTATCTATTATGCTATGTATTGTCTTTTCGTTAATTGGCGATATTGTATTAATTTTTATTCAGTTTGGCATATTTACTGGTCATTGTTGTGTATGTATATATAAATCCCATTTTATATCAGTAGTAGGTTTTTTTTCATCTATTTTTTACTAAGTAAACAAATCCTTTTTTTAAGTTTAATTCATAAGTTTCATTACTTTGTCTTTTAGTTCTAATTAGTTGTATTGTTGTTTTTATCATTATTAATGTTTGGGGGAATAGTAAAAATGTTATTGAAACTAATAGTTAGCACGGTAAATATTTTCATAAACATTTTTATTGCTCCTTTTTAAAATATTTTATTTTTTATTGTTCTTTTTTCTTTAATTTTTTTAATAAGTCACTCAATACCACAATTTATAATTACAGCTATTGTAATGCATATATCTAAATACCCTAGTATCATAAGTGAAATTAATGCTTCAAATTTTTCATATAATAATTTCAAATCATTAATTTCCAATTTTAAAAATGGAATGAAAAAGATAGTAATCATAAAAATGTAAGGTAAAATTCTCCATCAATATCTTTTTAAAGAATTAATGAGTTTGTTTGATTTCATTTTTCAAGGCTCTTTTTGCTTTAATTTTTTGAATAATCAAGCGGATTAATTTTTCAAATTTAATTGCAAAATATATTACTCCACCTCATCAAAAAACAAATATTCCTGCGAGCATAATACCGCTATTGAACTTGCCAAAGAATTTAACCATCTCTTCATTCATAAAATCATTAAATTCGTTACTTGTTCCAGTTATTCATTTAGTATCGATTACTGTTAATGCACAAAGTAATAAGCTTGTAAAGATGAAAATGATACTTAATACTACTTTTAACCACTGCTTTTTAAAAGAATTTTTAATTTTTAATTTGTCATTCTCTATTTCTAATTCTTGTTTTTTAGTTCATTTTTCCATTTTTTTACCTACCTTTAATTACAATAAATAAGGCAATAAATACACAAGTAACACCAAGAATGATATAAACCCCGATTGGATGTTGCGAAAATGTCCGGGCCATTGGTTTAAATAGCTCTAAAATTGTTAAATTGCTAGTAATAAACTTTTGGAAATTGGCAAGCCCTTCGCTAACATAGTTTGTTAAAGTTTCAAAATGACTACCAGCTAATAACCCAAGAACGGTTATTAAGATAAAAATAATAATTAGTTTAAACATTGTTAGTTACCTTGTTTTGTTTTTATTGGTTTTATTTGTTTTTTAGCTTTTCCTCATGCACTTAAACGCCCCTTATTTTTAACCGCGTATTGGCGTTGTTTTTTCAAATTAACTTGTTGACTACCAAATCCAAGAATAATTGCCATAAGAAATTCTATAGCCGGCGTTAAGAATAAAGGAAATATTAGTTGAATATTCGTTCCCGGCACTTCTAAACTCCAAATTAAGTCAAAAACTTTATAAAGCATTTGGACGGGAAGGTCGGCCATTTTTGCGAGATTTGCCATTTTTTATTATTCCTTTTCTTTCATTTTTCTTAAAAATTTGCTAAATTTATCCATTTTTAAGTATTCTAAGTCTTCTAAATCAATTGCCGTGTCATTATAGTATTTATCTTCATAGTCATAGTCAGGATTTACTTTTGCATTTAAGTAATCTCTTAAAAACGCCAGGTAAAAAGAATTGTAAGTGAAGTGTTAAGTATTGGTAGCGGAATTTTTAGTTTAAAAAAATAAATATCAAGTTCAGGAATATCGCGATATTTAATGCGACGACCTTTTTTGCTATTTTTAGCATCAATTAAGGTGTTTCGGTCAGCGTTCATATTCTTCAATGCTCGTAAAGGTACCAGGTACCGGTACCATAGATGACCTTTAAGTAGGGGCGAAAAATATTAACGGGTTTTTTGCGAATGCCCACAATCACATTATTGGCAATATCACGAACTTTAACTCAAATATGTTTATCTCTTTGACCACTACACTGGCGAGAACAATATGACCGAAATGGCGTGCCAGAGCAAAATATTCTTGGATACCGGTTTCTTTGTTTTTGGTATTATTTTTTTCTCAATTTGTTCCTTCTAAAAATAAGTTCGTTTCATCTCATAACAGTAAGGTTTTGTCTGGTAATACCGGATAATCAAAGTCTAACAATCCCATATGTCCTAAAATTAATTTTTGGGTTTCTAGTAATGGAAAGGTTGAGGCGATATGATATTTCTTCTTTTTTAGTAATTTTGATGCGTATACTAGAAAAGCAGTTTTTCCAGTTCCTAATGAACCAATCACAATATTTAACGGTGAATTTTTTAAGAAATTAATAACTTTGTTAATTTGTGTTAAATTACTGATTTTGAAAAGGAAAATTAAAATACAACCTGCTAAAAATAAATAGCTCACAATGTTTTTAAAATAACCGTTGTAAATATATCAAATTGCTCTTCAATGTCACAAAATTAAAAATGAGGTGCGATTTAATTCAATAAAATGGTTATTTTTTTCTATTATTCATTTGCAAAATTTCATCTTGCACCTCACTTTATTTTTTTATTAGCGGACCGCTCCAAGTAATTTTTCAAACATTTTAAAGCAAATAAAGAATATTGCCAAAATAAATGGAAAAATGAATATTCAGTAGTCAGCAAAGAAGTTACCGACTTGTGGCATATTAACAGCAATAATTTCTCACATTTTAGTAAACGCTGTTATAATTGCGTTTCACAATTTAGTCATCGCGTCACTAGCTGTTGTCTTTGTTACTGCTGGTGCATCAACTAAGAAAGTTCCAAACATATAATCACCCCCTTTCTTTTTAAAACATTCATCATTTATATTCAAAGTTTTTCTTAAATTTGTTAAAACCACGATTAACCTTAACACGATTGTATTTTTTCCTAATTAATTTTGAATTTCTTTGGGAATGCATCACAATGTAACTTCTTGACATTAATTTTGCCTCTATCTAAATACTGATATGGTTTTTCAAAGTAACATTAGAATAAATCACACCATAATCGCTGTTAGGAGTCAAAAAGCAATGTTTGCTATTAAAAGTCAAAGTGGCGCTTCGGTTAATTTAATTTCTTTACTACCAGTAATGTGGGCCGGAATAGTTGTAATTTGAATAAATAAATCTCAGAAAGTTTGTTTAATTTGTTCTCAATTAAATTCTTTTAAGTTTATTGTCATTTTTTATCTCCCGAAAATCATTTTTATTGGTAAATACATAATTGAAATTAATGCGAAAAGAAAAGTAATAATAATAATTAATCCGGCAATAAACGCAACCTGTGCAGGCATTTTTTCTATCGGAATAAACAGTTTTAAGAATTCCATAATAATTTCTCAAAACATTATTTTTTATTCTCATTATTTTCTTTTGAATTAGGAGCTTTAACTCATTCTTCAAAGCGGACAATAAACACTTTTTCATCTTTTGTAAAATTACCAGTATTATTTTTAATGGCATTTTTATATTTAATTCTAATTTTTATTTTGGCATAAATTTTATAAGCAAAATATGCTAATAGCATTATGCAAATGATAATAAATATTATTCCAATCGCAATATTCATTTTTAAACTCCTTTAAAATAGTTATAATTTATATCTTTTTTGTTGTTTTCTTTTTCGGCAATGAAAAAACCTAATAATTCTTGTCCCTTAATTAATTTGGTTTCTTTTTCTTTTTGATTAATCGAAATTACTTGATATTTACTATCTTTTATTATTCCAATGCAAATTGAATTTTCGTATTTTCCTTTATAAACAAATCGCTTTGGAAACCAAATACCGATTTGTTCATTAAATCACGGAATTTTTGGTGCTTTAATAAACATTGCGTTTTGCGCTTCTTTTAAGAGATATTTTTTAGTATTTAAGAAAATGTTTTCAATGTTTTTCATAATAAATTACCTTTCTTATGAATAAACTAAGTTATATTAACTAAGTTAGTTAGCTTAGTTTTTTAAACACTTATATATCGCAGATTTAAGTGTTTAACAAGCTTTGTTATTAAATTTTGTTTTTTTAATTAGATAAAGATTTTAATAATTTTAAACTTAGCATACCCTTATATAGAAATTTCTACACTTTAATGCCCACATCCTGCCCTTGGAACTAATTTAATAGCGTGTATATTTTTAGGAAATCCACCCATTCATTTTTTTATTGCAAAACGAAACAAATTGCTATAGCTAATAGGATGTTATCTATTAACTGGTAAACTTCTTTTGGTTATAGCAACCACCCACAATTTATCGTGCTTTAATACATACCAACATTATTAACTCGCTTGTATTTAATTTTCAGAGAACAAATTTTTAACACCTTATAAAATAAAAAGACAATCATTGCCGACTGTCTTAATACTTATTCAAATCTTTTCCCGCCTAACAAAACTTTATGCGTCTGTACTACATTATATTAATGAAAATATTAATTCAGAAATAGAAATCAGAAAAGAAATATATAAAAATTCATTATGAAATAAATATAATAATAAAAATGATGATAGTTGAATTAATTATAAAGGTAATGCTGTAACAAACAAATATAATAGATTTAAGTAAGTAAAAATATAAATTAATATATATTAGTGAAAATTTAATAATATTAATAATTTTTATTGTGTAAAAATTCAATAATATGATAGAATGGTAATGAATAAAAATGACAATAACAAGAGGGGCGGGGTTAGTTTAGTAGTTAAATAATATAATTAGCTGATTGTTTTATTTCTTCAAAGCAATACCTGAGAAAACTAAACGCGACCTCATTTCATATTTTGCTACCGAAAATATTTATTTTAGGTTATAATTATTAACGTTGTAAGTATTGCAATATTAGTTTGTGATGACTTTAAACGGTTTCAACTACACGAAATAGGTTATAAGTAGTTTAATCTCACCTAAATTGGCGAGTCTAAGATGGAGGAGGGTATATGTATATATGGTTGCTATTATTTTAACCGGCGGCAAGCAACTAAGTGTTGAAAAGGAACAAGTAATTTGAATTGAAAAAATCGTTGGTAATGCCGGCGGTGTTGTTGAGTTTGATAAGGTTTTAATGATTGATGGTAACGTTGGCCAAAGGTTCGTGCCAAACGCTAAGGTTGTTGGTCAAATAATTAAACAAGGTAAAGAAAAAAAGGTTGTGGTTTTTACCTATAAAGCAAAGAAAAATAGTAAAACTAAGTATGGTCATCGTCAACCATATACACAAGTGAAAATTATTGATATTTTATTAGATGAAGCAAAAAAGGTTTCTAAAGTTGTTGAAACTAAGTCAAGGGCGGTGCCGACAGCAGAAATTAGTGATAGTAATAATGGTTTGAGTTCAGATTCAAAGACAGCAAAATAATTATTATCAAGTAATTGTTAGTGGTCATTCTGGTTTTAAAGTAAAGGGTAAAGATATTGTTTGTAGCGCGATTAGTGCTGTTGTTTTCGGAACTTTAAATGCATTAGATCGGCAATGTCAGAATAGTATTAGTATTTTGGTTAAGGATGATATTATTATTAAGGTTTTAGAAGTGCAAGTTATTAATCAAATTGTGCTGAATACAATGATTTATCAGTTACAAACTATTGCTGAGCAATATCCACAAAATATAGAAATTAAGGAGATATAATAATTATTATGATGAGATTTAAGTTAGATATTCAGTTCTTTGCCTCTAAAAAGGGTGTTGGTTCTAGTCGTAATGGTCGTGAATCACATTCTAAACGATTAGGTGCTAAGTTAAGTGATGGACAATTAGCTAAGACGGGAGCAATTATTTATCGTCAACGGGGAACTAAGATTCATCCCGGAAATAGTGTTGGCCGCGGTGGAGATGATACTTTGTTTTCTTTAATTAAGGGTGTTGTTAAATATGAACACTATGGTAAAAAGAGGGCGAAAGTTTCAGTTTATAAAAAATAGTCTTTTTCTTTGTTAAATTAAATATTGGTATGGCAACCCTTTTTAGGACACTTTTTATGTAGACTGGCATTTTCTAAATTCAACGGGTGTTAAATAATTTAAGTTGCCGTGAATTTGAATATTGTTGTATCAATTAACAAAATCAAATAGTTCGCATTTTAATTGTTTTAAATTTTCAAATTTTTTACCCTTAATAAATTCTGTTTTAAAGGTTTTGTAAGTTGTTTTGGCTACAGCATTATCATAAGGACAACCTTTATTGTTTAATGATCTTTTAATATTAAAGGTTATTAAAATTTCATCAATGATTTTATTTTTGAATTCATTACCGCGATCGGCATGAAATAAAATAATTTGCTTTAATGGTCGTGTTATTCTTATGAAAAGTTTGTTGAACTAGTTCAGCGGTTTTGTTTGGCCCAGCATTATATTCAATCCAATTACTTCGCGATTAAACAAGTCAATTAATAAGCAAATATAATGTCATTTTCCTCCAACTTGCACATGTGTTAAATCACTAACAACAGCTTTATTTGGTTTTTATTGTTAAATTCACGGTTTAAAACATTACTGATTTGGGCATTATTAGCTGTTGTTTTGTGATTACGATATTTTAATTTGGTGTATTTAGAAACCAAATTATTTTTGATCATAATGCATCTGATTTTTTGCCGCGATAAGATGATGTCTTTTCTTATTAAAACGGCTTTAATTTTACGAGCCCCATAAATTTTGTGACTTTTTATTAAACGCGCTGATAACTTTTTTGTTCATAATTATTAACTTGCTTGTTAGTGCATTTATTAGTTTGATAAAAATGCGTTGATTTTGATAAATCCAAAATCTTACATATTTTCCTCAATGAATATTTGTTTTTGTTGTTATTAATTATTGTTATTTTTTGGCCATTATCAGTGCCGCTTGCTTTAAAATATCGTTTTCCATTCGTAATTGTTTTAATTCTTTTCGTAAGTAAATTAATTCATTTTCTTCATTACTTTGATTATCTTTTGCTTTAAAAGAACCAGAATTATCGAATGATTTTATTCAATTATAAATAACAGATTTTGAAATACCATATTCATTAATAATTTCAATAATGCTTTTCCCGTTTTGATAAAGCATGACAATTTGTTTTTTAAATTCATCTGTATATGAACCTTTGCCCATTTTTATATTCCTACTTTCTTATATAATTTTATCTTATTTTAAAAGTCCGCATAAATATGGTCCAACTTATTGTAGCCTATCCAAATAATGTATTTTTATGAACATTTTGTAAACCTTGATATCCTGAATCGGCAACTAATTCTATTTTTGAATTTATAAGTGTATTTGATTTTAAAGATAACTTATAATCATGAATACTGCAATAATAAAAATCTACTGAAATAATTTTATTGCTAAATAAATCAATAATTATTTGCGATTTTAATGAATGTTGCCTTTTCTTGCCAGAAAATAACAATTTTAGTTTTTTTAATTCTTTCAACTGAAATTTCTGTAGTATCAATTGCTAATAAATTATTATTAGTACCCTTATTTTCCAACAATATCTTTTTGCCAGGTATAATGAAAGTGACTATTTTTTATTAAAGTATTTTCAACTCAAAAGATATTACGAATACAACTAACATGACTAATATTATATTTTTTTGCAATAACACGATATGTACTATATTCTTTTTAGTATTCTAAAGTCATAAGTAATCTTTGCTCTATTGATAATTTATTTGGTCTACCACCAATTTTTTTGTTTAGCTTCAACTTCTTTTAAAATTTCTACCATTTTCATGAAGGTTTTATATTTTATGCCTATTAGACTATAAAATTCATTTTCTTCTTTGTATTTATCTAACATTTATCCTTCATCTAGGAAATAATATTATCAAAATAGTAGATAAAATTAAAGGTTATTTACCAAGTCTATTAGCTAATTTTTCGCATTTGTTAGTGTACATATTTTTATGAGTTGCGAATAATCTGAATCAATACTTGTTTTCTAAGGTTTTTACATTAGACTTGGTACATAACTATGGACGCATAAAGTTTTGTTAGGTAGAGGTAGGTAAAGATTTAAATAATTTTTAATGAAAAGTAACAATATCAAGAACAGGTGAAAGCGATCCTCAACCAATTTTTAATTTTCGTCCAATTTATAATAATTTTTAACAACTAAAACAAATAACTTAGTTTCTTGTAAAAATAAGAAAAATATCCAAACCAGTAAGTAATTAATTAAAAATTACTGGTTTTTATTTTGTCAAAATAGAAAGGAGAATAAAAATGAAAAAGTTGCTTAGTGGGCCTGTCCAAAATTCTGTGTCTCGATAATTCATTCTGAATTATCGAGACACAGAATTTTGGACAGGCCCGGTTTATATATATAATCAAAATCAACTTATTATTATCAAACTAATAAATGCACTAACAAGCAAGTTAATAATTATGAACAAGAAGTTATCAGTGCCGCTTGCTTTAAAATATCGTTTTCCATTCGTAATTGTTTTAATTCTTTTCGTAAGTAAATTAATTCATTTTCTTCATTACTTTGATTATCTTTTGCTTTAAAAGAACCAGAATTATCGAATGATTTTATTCAATTATAAATAGCAGATTTTGAAATACCATATTCATTAATAATTTCAATAATGCTTTTTTCGTTTTGATAAAGCATGACAATTTGTTTTTTTAAATTCATCTGTATATGAATTTTTGTCCATTTTTTATATTCCTACTTTCTTAATAATTTTATCTTATTTTGAAAGTCCACATAAATATATGGCCCAACTTATTGTACCTAGGTTGCGTTTAGTTTTCTTAGGTATTTTTAAAAAAAGAAAAAATAATCATTTACTATAAATTATTTCAATATGCAAATTAAGTATATATTTCTTATGTATGATTTTTGTTGTAAAAACTTATTTTAATGTTGTTTTTATAAGCGTTTTCTTTGGTTTTTATAACCTTTTATTGAGATTTTGTTTGTTAATGTTAAATATTTTGTTTTATTACTTATTTTTTAAATAAAATGATAATTAAATTGTGATTGTTTTTTTCAAAATTATTTAAATCTTTACCTACCTAACAAAACTTTATGTGTCCGTAACCTATCCAATGTATAAAAATTAAAGAAAAATGTCATAAGTTTATATAAAATTCCTTTTAAAATTATCATGTTGATAATTTTTTTTATTTCATCAAGATTTTTCTAAAAAATTAAAATTATTTTTTAAAAATATTTAATTTATATCGTTAAATAATTAAAATTTGTGATAATACATACTCATGATTTTAAAACACCCCGAGGATATATATTGAGTTTAATTGATTAAATATTGGTTTAAAAGATAATTAAAATTATTTTTAAAAAAATTTAAATTTATGTTGACATTTATTTCCAAATTCAGTATTATTCTAAATGTACTAGTAATTAAGTCATTAAACCTCTTGCTATTACAAAATGATCTTTGAAAACTAAACAGAACAATCTGTCAATCTGATGAGTTATGAAACAAACAATAAAAATTGAAAACATTAATATAAAATGTTTTTTTATTTTTACTTTTTAATGAGAGTTTGATCCTGGCTCAGGATTAACGCTGGCGGCATGCCTAATACATGCAAGTCAAACGAGAGTGGGGGTTTTTTACACACACACCCTACTCTAGTGGCGAACGGGTGAGTAACACGTATCTAATTTGCCTTTTTGAGGGGAATAACCGCTGGAAACGGCAGCTAATACCGCATAGGTTATCGTTAGGCATCTAATGATAATTAAAGGTGCGTTTGCGCCACAAAAAGATAAGGATGCGCTGCATTAGTTAGTTGGTAAGGTAATGGCTTACCAAGACGATGATGCATAGCCGACCTGAGAGGGTGAACGGCCACACTGGGACTGAGACACGGCCCAGACTCCTACGGGAGGCAGCAGTAGGGAATTTTTCACAATGGGCGAAAGCCTGATGGAGCAATGCCGCGTGACTGATGAAGGCCTTCGGGTTGTAAAGGTCTGTTGTAAGGAAAGAATAGTAAGAATAGGAAATGATTCTTATTTGACGGTACCTTACCAGAAAGCCACGGCAAACTATGTGCCAGCAGCCGCGGTAATACATAGGTGGCAAGCGTTATCCGGATTTATTGGGCGTAAAGGGTGCGTAGGCGGTAATATAAGTCTAAGGTTAAAGATCGAAGCTCAACTTTGATTCGCCTTGGAAACTTTATAACTAGAGTACAGGAGAGGTTAGTGGAATTCCATGTGTAGCGGTGAAATGCGTAGATATATGGAGGAACACCAGTGGCGAAGGCGACTAACTGGCCCGTAACTGACGCTGAGGCACGAAAGCAGGAGTATCAAATAGGATTAGATACCCTAGTAGTTCCTGCCGTAAACGGTGAGTACTAAGTATCGGCTTTAATGTCGGTGCTGCAGCTAACGCATTAAGTACTCCGCCTGAGTAGTATGCTCGCAAGAGTGAAACTCAAAGGAATTGACGGGGACCCGCACAAGCGGTGGATCATGTGGTTTAATTCGAAGCAACGCGAAGAACCTTACCCAGACTTGACATCCAGTGCAATGCTATAGAAATATAGTGGAGGTTAACACTGAGACAGGTGGTGCATGGTTGTCGTCAGCTCGTGTCGTGAGATGTTGGGTTAAGTCCCGCAACGAGCGCAACCCTTATCATTAGTTGCTAACATTTAGTTGAGGACTCTAATGAGACTGCTGGCGCAAGCTAGAGGAAGGCGGGGATGACGTCAAATCATCATGCCCCTTATGTCTGGGGCTACACACGTGATACAATGGTCGGTACAAAGAGTTGCAAACTCGCAAGGGCAAGCTAATCTCAAAAAGCCGATCTCAGTTCGGATTGAAGTCTGCAACTCGACTTCATGAAGTTGAAATCGCTAGTAATCGCGGATCATCATGCCGCGGTGAATACGTTCTCGGGTCTTGTACACACCGCCCGTCACACCACGAGAGTTGGTAATGCCAGAAGTTCGTATCTTAACAGTTTACTACTGGGAGAGCGACCCAAGGTAGGATTGGCGATTGGGGTGAAGTCGTAACAAGGTATCCGTACCGGAAGGTGCGGATGGATCACCTCCTTTCTATGGAGTTTATATTTATAAACTAATTACATTAGATTTTTAAAAAATAACTTTGGTTGAGGATGTTCTGTTTAGTTTTGAGAGATTATGATTATTTATCTCTCAAACGCAATATGAGAAATTAAACTGTAATTTCTATGAGCATTGTTCTTTGAAAACTGGATATAAACATTTATTTTTATAATTGCAATAGGTTTTTCTTTTGACAAAGAAAAATTAGTAAGTTAATAAGAGCATATAGTGGATGCCTTGGGATTAGGAGCCGATGAAAGACGTGACTTACCTGCGATAAGCCTTGGGGAGCCGGAAGTAAGCTTTGAGCCAGGGATTTCTGAATGGGGCAACCTACTATTTTTAATCGAATAGTGTCATGTGATGAATACATAGTCATATTGATGGGATACCTAGGGAAATGAAACATCTTAGTACCTAGAGGAAAAGAAAGCGAATGCGATTCCCTTAGTAGCGGCGAGCGAACAGGGAACAGGACAAACCACTCTTCGGAGTGGGGTTTGGACCATCTATATAGAGTTTTAGAAAATTTTTTGATAGTAGAAATCGCTGGGATGCGGTGTCATAGAGAGTGAAAGCCTCGTATACGAAATTGAAAAGTCTCTTGATGGGATCCAGAGTACGGCGAGACACGAGAAATCTTGTCGGAAGACGCGCAGACCACTGCGCAATCCTAAATACTACCTAATCACCGATAGTGAATCAGTACCGTGAGGGAAAGGTGAAAAGTACCCCGAGAGGGGAGTGAAATAGTATCTGAAACTATATGCTTACAAGAAGTCGGAGCTCGTTAATGAGTGACGGCGTGCCTTTTGTAGAATGAGCCGGCGAGTTACGATTATATGCAAGGTTAAGTGGAAAACATGGAGCCGTAGTGAAAGCGAGCCTTAATAGGGCGTTTAGTATGTAGTCGTAGACCCGAAACCAGGCGATCTAGCCATGAGCAGGTTGAAGTTAAGGTAATACTTAATGGAGGACCGAACCAACGTTCGTGAAAAGACCGTGGATGACTTATGGCTAGTGGTGAAATTCCAATCGAGCCTGGAGATAGCTGGTTCTCCCCGAAATAGTTTTAGGACTAGCGTCAAAATTAGCGCAACGGAGGTAAAGCACTGAATATATGATGGCCCCACCTCGGGGTACTGAATACAATCAAACTCTGAATGCCGTTGTTGTATGTTTGGCAGTCAGTCTGTGGGTGATAAGGTCCATGGACGAGAGGGAAACAGCCCAGATCATCAGTTAAGGTCCCGAAATCAATGCTAAGTGTAAAAAAGGATGTGGAATGACTTAAACAGCTTGTAGGTTGGCTTAGAAGCAGCCATCCTTTAAAGAGTGCGTAACAGCTCACAAGTCGAGTTATTCTGCGCCGAAGATGTACCGGGGCTAAGCATTGTACCGAAACTATGGATTTTAAATTATTTTAAAGTGGTAGGGGAGCGTTCTAAACGGAATGAAGGTAGATCGCAAGGACTATTGGACTGTTTAGAAGTGAGAATGCCGGCATGAGTAACGATTGAAAGTGAGAATCTTTCATGCCGTTTGACTAAGGTTTCCTGGGCAAGGTTCGTCCACCCAGGGTTAGTCGGGGCCTAAGGCGAGGCCGAAAGGCGTAGTCGATGGACAACAGGTTGACATTCCTGTACCACCATGGTATGGAACGGAGTGACGGAGAAGGCTAAGATATCCCGGTTAATGGATTCCGGGCTAAGCGCAAAGAGGGTCATTTAGTAAATTTTATGGCATAACCTTGAATCGTTATGGGGAGTGAAAGCTTCGGCAAGTAGCGAAGAGTCTGACGCCACGCTTCCAAGAAAAACTTCTACTATTAACTATCATGGTGCCCGTACCGAGAACGAACACACGTGGTCAAGGAGAAAATCCTAAGGCAAGCGAGATAACTATAGCTAAGGAACTCTGCAAAATCATCCCGTAAGTTAGCAAGAAGGGATGCTCACATAAGTAATTATGTGAGCCGCAGTGAAGAGGCCGGGGCGACTGTTTAGCAAAAACACAGCTCTCTGCTAAGTCGTAAGACGATGTATAGGGGGTGATGCCTGCCCAGTGCTGGAAGGTTAAGAGGATGGGTTAATAATTTTATTATAAAGCTCAGAATTGAAGCCCCAGTGAACGGCGGCCGTAACTATAACGGTCCTAAGGTAGCGAAATTCCTTGTCAGGTAAGTTCTGACCCGCACGAAAGGCGTAACGATCCCGGCGCTGTCTCGGCTATAGACTCGGTGAAATTTTAGTACCTGTGAAGATGCAGGTTACCCGCAACTAGACGGAAAGACCCCGTAGAGCTTTACTATAACTTGATATTGATTTTTGACCTGATATGTACAGGATAGGTGGGAGACATTGAAGTAGATACGCTAGTATCTATGGAGTTAACCTTGGGATACCACCCTTATTATTTTGAAAATCTAACCTTATTCAGTTATCCTGAATAGGAACAGTGTCAGGTGGGTAGTTTGACTGGGGCGGTCGCCTCCTAAAGAGTAACGGAGGCGCCCAAAGGTACCTTCAGTATGTATGGAAATCATACGCAGAGCGCAAAAGTAGAAGGGTGCTTGACTGTGAGACTTACAAGTCGAACAGGAACGAAAGTTGGGTTTAGTGATCCGGCGGTCCTGAGTGGAAAGGCCGTCGCTCAACGGATAAAAGTTACCTCGGGGATAACAGGCTTATCTCCCCCAAGAGTTCACATCGACGGGGAGGTTTGGCACCTCGATGTCGGCTCATCACATCCTGGAGCTGAAGTTGGTTCCAAGGGTCGGGCTGTTCGCCCAATAAAGTGGTACGTGAGCTGGGTTTAGAACGTCGTGAGACAGTTTGGTCCCTATCTGTTGTGGGCGCAGGAAGTTTGAGGAGATCTGTTCTTAGTACGAGAGGACCGGAATGGACCTACCTCTGGTGCTCCAGTTGTCATGCCAATGGCACAGCTGGGTAGCTATGTAGGGAATTGATAAGTGCTGAAAGCATCTAAGCACGAAGCAAACTTCAAGATGAGACTTCCCATCCAGAAACGGAATAAGACCCCTTAAAGATTATGAGGTTGATAGGTTGGGTGTGTAAGTATGGTGACATATTTAGCTGACCAATACTAATAGGTCGAGGGCTTACTTTATTTTAAAAGTAATTTCTATTGTTGAAAGTCTAAAATAATGTTTATGTCTAGTTTTGAGAGAGCAATCTCTCTATCTGGTGCCTATAGCGGCGTGGCCACACCTGTCCCCATTCCGAACACAGAAGTTAAGCACGCCAGCGCTGACGATACCTTCACGGGAAAAATAAGACGGTGCCAGATTTTTTAATTTATTAATTCACTTTTTTTTATTAAAAATATTATTCAATAGTTAATAATAATAGTTAATAATAATTGTATTTTATTTTTAATAAAAAAAATGTTAATAAAGTGTTGAGATTAATGAGCCGGAAAGGGGCGCATAAAGTTTTGTTAGGCGGGAAAAGATTTGAATAAGTATTAAGACAGTCGGCAATGATTGTCTTTTTATTTTATAAGGTGTTAAAAATTTGTTCTCTGAAAATTAAATACAAGCGAGTTAATAATGTTGGTATGTATTAAAGCACGATAAGTTGTGGGTAGTTGCCATAACCAAAAGAAGTTTACCAGTTAATAGATAACATCCTATTAGCTATAGCAATTTGTTTTATTTTGCAATAAAAAAATGAATGGGTGAATTTCCTAAAAATATACACGCTATTAAATTAGTTCCAAGGGCAGGATGCGGACATTAAAGTGTAGAAATTTCTATATAGGGAGATACTAAGTTTAAAATTATTAAAATCTTTATCTAATTAAAAAAACAAAATTTACTAACAAAGCTTGTTAAACACTTAAATCTGCGATATATAAGTGTTTAAAAAACTAAGTTAACTAAAACTTAGTTAATATAACTTAGTTTATTCATAAGAAAGGTAATTTATTATGAAAAACATTGAAAACATTTTCTTAAATACTAAGAAATATCTTTTAAAAGAAACACAAAACGCAATGCTTATTAAAGCACCAAAAATTCCGTGATTTAATGAACAAATCGGTATTTGGTTTCCAAAGCGATTTGTTTATAAAGGAAAATACGAAAATTCAATTTGCATTGGAATAATAAAAGATAGTAAATATCAAGTAATTTCGATTAATCAAAAAGAAAAAGAAACCAAATTAATTAAGGGACAAGAATTATTAGGTTTTTTCATTGCCGAAAAAGAAAACAACAAAAAAGATATAAATTATAATTATTTTAAAGGAGTTTAAAAATGAATATTGCGATTGGAATAATATTTATTATCATTTGCATAATGCTCTATTGGCATATTTTGTTTATAAAATTTATGCCAAAATAAAAATGCGAATTAAATATAAAAATGCCATTAAAAATAATACTGGTAATTTCACAAAAGATGAAAAAGTGTTTATTGCTCGCTTTGAGGAATGAGTTAAAGCTCCTAATTCAAAAGAAAATAACGCGAGTAAAAAATAATGTTTTGAGAAATTATTATGGAGTTCTTAAAACTGTTTATTCCAATAGAAAAAATGCCTGCACAGGTTGCGTTTATTGCCGGATTAATTATTATTATTACTTTTCTTTTCGCATTAATTTCAATTATGTATTTACCGATAAAAATGATTTTTGGGAGATAAAAAATGACAGCAAATTTAAAAGAATTTAATTGAGAACAAATTAAACAAACTTTCTGAGATTTATTTATTCAAATTACAACTATTCCGGCTCACATTACTGGTGGTAAAGAAATTAAATTAACCGAAGCACCACTTTGACTTTTAATAGCAAACATTGCTTTTTGATTTTTAACAGCTATTATGGTGTGATTTATTTTAATGCTACTTTGAAAAACCATATTGGAACAGCAACCCTTTTTAGGACAATTTTTATGTAAACTGCCATTTTCTAAATTCAACGGGTGTTAAATAATTTAAACTACCGTGAATTCGAATATTGTTGTATCAATTAACAAAATCAAATAGTTTGCATTTTAATTGTGTTAAGTTTGTAAATTTTTTATCCTTAATAAATTCCGTTTTAAAGGTTTTGTAAGTTGTTTCGGCCACAGCATTATCATAAAACTAAAAAACGAGTTACTAGTTATTTAAATTTATGTAATCAATTTTATTTAGAACCAATAACTTTAAATAAATTAGTAAAAAAGCATTTTCATGGTGCATGAAATACATTTTATCAATGAGCTAGTAAAATTCTTACTGCTTATGCTTATCAAAATGATGATTTTAATAGTTTAATTTTCAAATATAAAAAACCTAACAAAATTAGTCATCAATATGATTTAAATTCTCGCGAAAAAATATGTGATTTATATTTTGATTATAAAAATATTCAAGCTGGCGGAATGCGGTCTTTATTTAACAATTTAAAAATGGGTTTTTACGATGTTAAAAATTTAGAAATTCCGAAAAATATTAAAACTTTTTATCGCTGAATTAAATCTGACTCTCGTTGAAAAGAATTAAAACAACAAATCAAACAAACAAAACGTCATTTTAAGCGTTATGAAGTATCCGCGATATTGGTCTTTTACAAATGGATGCTAAAATTATTACCACATCAAATTTTCCAGTTGATAAAAAATATTACATTTATGATTTCATTGACGAAATAACATGTATAGTATTTGGCTATGTTTATGATAGTTTAGGAACCAATAATGCGATTAACGTTTTGCAAAGAGCAATAAAAGATTTTAGTGAATTTGGTATAACCCCATTAAACTCCTTCGCACTGATAATGCTCTTGAATTCACTACTATTAATTGAAGTAATAAAAAAGCATACAAAGTAAAAGAAAGACTTTGGTCGCGTTTAATCTTCTTGGGTATTTTTTAAAAAAAGAAAAAATAACTATTTACTATAAATTATTTCAATATGCAAATTAAGTATATATTTCTTATGTATGATTTTTGTTGTAAAAACTTATTTTAATGTTTTTTTATAAGTATTTTGTTTAGTTTTTATAACCTTTTATTGAGATTTTGTTTGTTAATATTAAATATTTTGTTTTGTTACTTATTTTTTAAATAAAATGATAATTAAATTGTAATTGTTTTTCTTTCAAAACTATTTAAATCTTTACCTAGCTCATACTTAACAAAACTTTATGCGTCCTCCTTTATTAGCAGTTATTAATGGTACTAAAAAGTTTGAAACTGATATTTTTGAACAAATTCAAAATTCTTACTAATATTTTTATAAAAAAATAAAATTACAAATAAAAAATGCTCTTATAAAATTTAAGAGCATTTTTTATTTAATTCCTAAAATTCGTTTCGCATTATTTGTTGTTGTGGTAATAACATCATTTAAGGATAGTTTTTTTAAACTTGCTAATTTTTTGGCAGTAAAAATAATATTTTTCGGATAATTTTTTGTTCCTCGATAAGGAACAGGTGTTAAATACGGAGCATCAGTTTCTAAAACAATTTTATTTAAGGGAATATCTTTAGCAACTTGTTGCAAATCTTTAGCATTTTCAAAAGTAAGAATTCCTGAAAAAGAAATATAATATCCTAATTCAATAAATTTATTAGCAGTTTTTGTATTTTCTGAAAAACAATGCATAATCCCAACAACATCATATTGTTTTAAAATTTCATAAGCATCATCAAAAGCATCACGAACATGAACTAAAATTGGTAATTGATATTTTTTAGCTAATTTAATTTGTTTAATAAATCATTCTTTTTGTAAATTACTACTATCTTGATTGCGATAGTAATCTAATCCAATTTCACCAATAGCACAAACCCCCCCTGTTTTAATTAGTTCTTCTAATTCATAAAGATCATGTTCTTGATGATTACTAACATCATTAGGATGAATTCCAACAGCCGCAAATACATCTGGTGAAGAAAATGCTTGGTCAACTGCTAATTTACTAGTTTTTAAATCATAACCAACATTACAAATTAAATTAACACCAATTAATTTTGCTTCTTCTAAAATATTATTTATGTCTTCATCTTTATATGAATCTGATACTAAATGACAATGCGTATCAAATAAACCATTCACTAATTAAACTCCTTATTTACCTAGACAAAAACGACTAAACATTTCATCTAAGAGAGTATCTTTAATTATTTTACCATTAATTTCTTGTAAATAATCTCATGCTTCTTGAAAATGAAGGATTACTAAATCTAACGGAATATTATTGCTTAAAGCTTGAATTGCTTCATCAATTGTCATTGTAATTTTATCTAATAACATTTGGTGATGCGTTGATGTCAAAATTAAATTATCATGATAATCAATTTTTTCTTGTAAAAACATATATTTAATTTTATCTATTAAAGGGTTAAAATCATTGTTTAAAGCACTTATTGGGACTGAACTTAATGTCAAAAGAGAAAGAGATAGTTTTTGTTGTAAATCAACTTTATTAATGACAATAATACAATTTTTATCTTCAACTAATTCTAATAATATCATATCATTATCATCTAAAACATTGCTACCATCAAGCACTAATAAAATTAACTGAGCTTTTTCTAAATACTGTTTTGATTTTTGAATTCCTAATTGTTCAATAATATCATTGGTATTTCTAATTCCTGCGGTATCAATTAAGTTTAAAGAAATATTATCAATATTTATTTTTCCAGTAACAATATCTCTGGTCGTTCCTGCAATTGTTGAAGTAATCGCTCGATTTTCTTTTAATAAAGCATTCAATAAGGTTGATTTTCCTACATTAGGTTTGCCAATAATTACGGTATCAATACCATCATTAATGACCTGAGCAATTTTACTTTGTTTAGTAATGGTTAACAAATCATTATAAAGTTTATTTGTACGAGTTAAAACTAATTTTTGGGTTAAGTTTTCAACGCCATCATACTCAGGATAATCAATATTAACAGTAATATTAGCTATTAATTCTAATAATCTTGTTTCAATTTCTTTTAATAATTTGCTATTATTACCATTTAAACTGTTCATTGCTAATGCTAATGCTGCATCATTAGAAGCATTAACTAAATCATTAACCGCTTGCGCTTGTAATAAATCAATTTTTCCATTTAAAAATGCTCTTCTTGTAAATTCTCCCGAAGTTGCTAACCGAATATTGTCATCTTTCATAATTGTTAATAGTAAATGAATGATCTTATTAACGATTAACATACTACCATGACAATTAATTTCAATAGTATCTTCACCAGTAAATGAATTAGTATTATAATAGCAAACTAAAACTACTTCATCAATAATTGCCTTTGTGTTTGGGTTAATAATTCTCCCGAAATATTTTTCTTTTGAAGAATTTAAAATACTTCTACTAAATACTTTATTAACAAGTGAAAATGTTTCTGGACCACTAATTCTAATAATAGCAATGGCTTGTTTAAGTGGGGCACTTGCTAAAGCAATAATCGTATCATTAATCATAAATATCACCTCTTTTCTTTTTTTTAAAAATAAAAACCTAGACATTAATGACTAGATTTCACCGCTTTCAAGATATTTTAATAACAATATGCCTTTTATTACCTGAACACTGAGATTCAATAATAACCTTATCAAATTTTTTTAATTCATTATGAATAATTCTTTGCTGATTATTAGGCATTTGTAATAATGTAATATCATTCTTAGTAAGAAATACTTTTTTAGCAGTGCTTTTTGCTAAATTAATTAAATTACTTACTTTCTTGTGTCTTTGAAAATAATCATTAAAATCAACTTTAACAATATAACAACGATGAAACTTACTTGATAAATAACAATTTTAGATAAATTTTGTAAGAAACTTAATACATAACCATTTTTACCAATTAATAACGCATTATTATCACAATTAATAATAACTTTAATCGTTTCATAGTTAATTTGTGAAATTTTAATATCAATATCATTAAAGTCTAACTCTGTTAAAAGTCTTTGTAAAACATTAACTAAATAGGTTTTAACATCATTCATATTATATATTAAGGGGAGAAATCACTTGTTTTTTTAAAAATGTTTTAATTTCTTCTTTAATAAATAAAATAATAGACTTGGTACATAATGGTATGGCAATCCTTTTTAGGACACTTTTTATGTAGACTGACTACTGACTGCCACTGCTATTTTCTAAATTCAACGGGTGTTAAATAATTTAAGCTGCCGTGAATTCAAATATTGTTATATTAATTAACAAAATCAAATAGTTCGCATTTTAATTGTGTTAAATTTTCAAATTTTTTATCCTTAATAAATTCCGTTTTAAAGGTTTTGTAAGTTTTTTCAGCCACAGCATTATCACAAGAACAACCTTTATTGCTTAATGATCTTTTAATATTAAAGATTATTAAAATTTCATCAATGATTTTATTTTTGAACTCATTACCACAATCGGTATGAAATAAAGTTATTTGCTTTAATAGTCGTGTTATTTTATGAAAAGCTTGTTGAACTAGTTCAGCGGTTTTGTTTGCCCTGCCCCAGCACTCAGCACTATATCCAATTATTTCGCGATTAAACAAGTTAATTAATAAGCAAATATAATGTCATTTTCCTCCAACTTGCACATATGTTAAATCACTAACAACAACTTCATTAAGTTTTTTGTCATTAAATTCATGATTTAAAACATTACTAATTTGGGCATTATTAGTTGTTGTTTTGTGATTACGATATTTTAATTTGGTTTATTTAGAAACCAAATTATTTTTGATCATAATGCATCTGATTTTTCGCTGCGATAAGATGATATCTTTTCTTATTAAAACAGCTTTAATTTTATGAGCCCCATAAATTTTGCGACTTTTATTAAATGCACCGATAACTTCTTGTTCATAATTATTAACATAATACTTAACACAATTATTAGTTTGATAATAATATGTTGATTTTTCTATTTTTAATATTTGACACATTTTTAGCACGGAATATTTTTCTTTATTATTGTTAATAATTCCTATTTTTTGCCAATTATCAGTGCTGTTTGCTTTAAAATGTCATTTTCCATTCGTAATTGTTGGTTTTCTTTTCGTAAGTAAATTAATTAATTTTCTTCGATAGTACGATTATCTTTCATTTTAAATGATCCAGAATTATTAAAATTTTCAATTCACTGATACACGGCTGATTTTGAAACCCCGTATTCATTAATAATTTCAATAATGCTTTTCTCGTTTTGATAAAGCATGACAATTTGTTTTTTAAATTCATCTTTATATGAATTTTTGCCCAATTTTTATATTCCTGCTTTCTTAATAATTTTATCTTATTTTGAAAGTCCGCATAAATATGGTCTATGGTCCAACTTATTTTAACCCATCCATAACCTTTAATTTTATCTACCACTTTCATAAAAGTTTTATATTTTATGACTATTAGACTATAAAATTCATTTTCGTCTTTGTATTTATCTAACATTTATTCTTCGCCTAGGAAATAATATTATCAAAATAGTAGATAAAATTAAAGGTTATATACCAAATCTAATATAAAAATGGGGTTTATTTTGTTAATCAATAAAAGTTTTTAAATCTTCACGTTTCTTAAATACTTTTTGTTCCATTTAATTCAACTCTAACTTTATTTTTTCTTTTTATATTTAGCATTCTTATTTATATAATGAAATAAAACTGTTTGTCCAATTTGCAATGCACCAGAAAAAATTCAATATATTGCAACCCCTGAACCAATTGTAAAAACCAATAACATAAACACCCCCATCATAATTAACTGTGTAATTAATTGTTTCTTTTGCGCTACTTTCGATTCTTTAGTAAAAGCTTTTTTCTTAGCACGATTTAAATACATTGGTAATAGCATTGAAATAATTTGAATTGGTAAATAAACAAAAACAATTGCTAAATATGCTCAATCTCCTGCTTTTAATCCTTCTCAAGGCGTTATTGTAAAAGAAATTGCTCCAAACTCTTGCTCTTTCAAAATTCTCATGGAACGAACAACCATAAACATAGCATATAAGAATGGCATTGATAAAAATAAACTTGCAAATGATGCTAACGGCTTAACACCTTCTTTTTTATATAATCCCATTAATTCTAATTGCATTTTTTGTCTTGCTTGTGGATCAGACGAACCTTTATATTTTGCTTGAATCTCGCCTTGTTTTAATTGAATCGCTTGCATTTTTTCTTGATTTTTTTGTGATTTTCAAGAAAAAGCTAAAGTAATTAATTTAATTATTAAAGCGGTAACAAACATTGCCCCAATTGCTGCGGCCGCCGTTGACTCAGCAGCAATTCCACCACTAAAACCTTTTAATAATAATCATAATAATGTTGCAATTGGGTAAACAAATAAACCAAAAAATGGTGATTTAGTAACTGTTCAAGCTTCACCTCAACTAGAAATACCATTAAAAGGTAATTCTTCCTCACCATTTATAAAATGTGTCTTACTACCATCGCCAGGGAAAAGTAATTCAAAATAAGTACCAAATATTGAACCTGCACCATTAGTTTTTCCACTCGTTGACACATTAGAGTCAAACATCTGTCCACAGCCTCATAAAAAGGTAACAATAAAAAAAGTATAAATGAAAATTTTACCAAATTTTCAAACTTGTTTTCAATATGAAGTTCGTTGCTTATCAGGTGTAAATAAATATTTTTTATAGTCCATAATTTTTCTCCATTATTTAATAATCTTTTTTAATAAAATATCTAAAAGATTTTGATTTTTACTATATTCTTGTTTTAAATAAGGCGATCTTACTAAAATAATAATATCCTTATTATTATTTTTTAAACATCAAACCTTTTGTAACATTGAACGAACTTGGCGACGAATCCGATTACGATTAACAGCATTAGCATTTTTTTTACTAACTGATATTCCAAAACGACAATGATCTAATGAATTATTTGCATAATAAATAACAAACGAATTATTATGAATTTTTTGCTTTTCATTAATAATTCTTTGAAAATCATAATTCTTTTTTAAACGAAATTTCTTTTGCAAAGTCTATTTAAATCCTTTTATACTGTTAACTTAGCGCGTTGTTTTCTTCGTCGATTTTGTAAAACTTTTCTTCCTGCAACTGTTGCCATTCTTGAACGAAAACCATGAACTTTTTTTGTCTTTTCTTTTGATGGTTGGTAGGTTCTTTTCATTGTCATTCTCCTCTTCAAAAATAAGTTACTGTTTTTAAACTAAAATAAAAAAGCTTTAAAAAAGTAATTATATTCCCAATTAATTTTACAGACATATACTTATTAAGTCAAATTAAAAAATGGTCGGGTCGCGTTTAGTTTTCTTAGGTATTTTTTAAAAAAGAAAAAATAATCATTTACTATAAATTGGGATTGTACAATTAACTTTGTCTCTAAGTAATTAACTTAAATTCACTCTGCTCTGTCTTCAAATTTTATCATTAAGTGTGAAATTGCATTATCCCAATTTTGAATTGGCATTGTTCATTTTTTAGTCATATTTTGAAATGCTAAATAGCATATTTTAAAAACTGATAAATTATTAGGAAAAATCTTTTTATTTTTAACGACTTTTCTTAATTGACTATTAACAGACTACTCTATTGTATTAGTTGTATAAATAATTCTTCTAAATTCTTGAGGATATTCAAGAAAAATTATTAAATTATCTCAGTTATTTTTTCATGATTTAGCAATTTGGGGGTATTTTTTTGGGCCTGCCCAAAATTCTGTGTCTCGATAATTCATTCTGAATTATACTTAAAAGAAAAAGAACAGAAAATAACAAAAAAAGTAAAAAAACCTGATGCAATTGATAAAGTTGTTGATTATTTTTTAGAAAATATTGATAATCCACAAGATTTATTTAAAAGTAATAATATTTTTCAGGAATTTACCAAAAAATTAAATGAACGAATGTTAAATGCAGAAATTAAAGATCATCTCGAAACTGATGAGAATCATAATAAAAGAAATGGCAACACACAAAAAACCATTATTACTAAAAATGGTTCAATCGTAATTGATGTACCAAGAGATCGAAATAGTACTTTTGAACCAATAATTATTCCAAAAAGACAAAGAAAATTTGATAATTTTGATCAAAAAGTAATTTCCTTATATGCAAAAGGAATGACAATTTCTGATATCAAAGCACAATTGCAAGAATTCTATCACGGAGCAGAAATTTCAGAAAGTTTAATTAGTCAAATAACTGATGATATTATTGAAGAAGTTAAAATGTGACAAACTAAACATTTAGAGAAGATTTATCTGATTGTTTATTTTGATTGTATTGTTGTTAAAGTAAAACAAGATAAACGAATAATAAATAAAAAAGTTTATCTTGCCTTAGGAATTAATATAAATTGGCTTAAAAGATATTTTAGGAATGTGAATTAGCGAGAATGAGGGAGCCAAATTTTGACTTAATAATCCTTCTTACGTTACGGAAATGAAAAATTGTGGCTTACAAGATATTCTTGTTGCTTGTAGTGATAATTTAACTGGGATGTCTGATGAAATAGAAGCTGTTTTTCCAAAAACACAACATCAATTATGTATTGTTCATCAAATTCGTAATAGTTTAAAATTTGTTCCTGACAAAGATCGTAAACTTGTAGCTAATGATTTAAAATCAATTTATACAGCAATTAATGAAGAAATAGCGTTAGTTGCTTTAGATCATTTTTCAGAAAAATGAAATAAAAAGTATCCACAAATTACTAAATCATGAAAAAATAACTAAGATAATTTAATAATTTTTCTTGAATATCCTCAAGAATTTAGAAGAATTATTTATATAACTAATGCAATAGAGTCTGTTAATAGTCAATTAAGAAAAGTCGTTAAAAATAAAAAGATCTTTCCTAATGATTTATCAGTTTTTAAAATATGCTATTTAGCATTTCAAAATATGACTAAAAAATGAACAATGCCAATTCAAAATCGGGGGCAGCGCTATTTCACATTTAATGATAAAATTTGAGGACAGAGTGAATTTAAGTTAATTACTTAGAGACACAGTTAATTGTACAATCCCAATTTATAGTAAATGATTATTTTTTCTTTTTTAAAAAATACCTAAGAAAACTAAACGCGACCCTTCTTTTATCGCTCGTTAATTACCTTTTATCCCAAAAAATATTTAATCAATGTTGCTGGTAATTCGGAATTATTATTAAGAAGTTATTTTTTTACTTTTGATAAAAAAACGTACCAAGAAAATTATAATGTTGTTAAAAACAACAATAGCATTTATCAGGAAGTTTTGAAATATCATTGGACACTTTACTACTTATATTAATACTTTGATTGAATGTGGTTTTAAAATAATAAATGTTATTGAATCACGGCCTGATAATGAATTATTAAAAACAGTTCCTTTAATGCAAGATGAATTGCGAAGACCTATGATGTTAATAATTTCTGTTAGCAAGTAATTTTCTTGAAATCATTGTTATTTTTTATTACTAAAAATATAAGAAAGTAGTATAATTCTTAATAGGAGTGAAACAATATGGCGCTATTTATTATTAAACATCCTTTAATTGATGATAAGTTAACAAGATTACGAAAAAAAGATATAAATAGTAAGATTTTTAAAGAAAATGTTAATGAAATTACTAGGTTAATGGCTTATGAAGTTTTTCGGGATTTAAAGTTACAAGAAATTTCAATTGAAACGCCAATAGTTGCTGCTACTGGTAAAAAAATTGCTCAAGATATTATTTTTGTTCCAGTTTTAAGAGCTGGTTTAGGAATGGTTGATGGAATGTTGGGGTTGGTTCCTAATGCTAAAATTGGTCATATTGGTATTTATCGTGATGAAAAATCTTTGCAACCTAAGAAGTATTTAGAAAAAAAACCTAATAATGTGAAAAATAGTTATACATTAATTTTAGATCCAATGTTAGCAACCGGCGGCACGGCAATAGCTGCAATTGATATTGTTAAACAGTGAAAAGTATCATATAATATTAAGTTTATTTGTTTATTAGCTGCTCCAGAGGGAATTGAAAAACTGGAAAAAGCGCATCCTGATATTAACATTTATACAGCTGCAGTTGATGAAAAGCTTAATGAAAACGGTTATATTGTTCCGGGTCTTGGTGATGCGGGAGATCGTTATTTTGATACACAGTAGATAGTTATAATGAAAAATATTAATTGGAAATATGAAAAACAAATAATGATTGTTTTTGGGTTGTTAATTTTTATCGGACTATTAGTAACAACAGTTTTTATTTTAATTAATTATTTGTCTTGAAATTTGATTACTGGTTTTGTTACAACAAGTGTTTTTAGTTTATTGAATTATTTTTTGCTAATTTTTTTAACTTCGTATGTTATCCAAATAGGTCAATCAATTAATAAATTAGTAATAGGGTTACTTTTTTTATTGCGAGTATTATTATATTTAATTCCTGTTCTGATTATTGTGCTATTTAATGAATATTTTAATATTTTTAGTAGTATTTTTGGTTTAATACTTGCTTTTATTGCAACTTTAATTGTTAATATGTATAATGCTTTGATAGAAAAGAGGAATTTGAAAAATGAATCTTAAGATGTGTGCAAGTTTTGAATTGTGAGATCAGTGAAAACTTGTTCCGCAAGTAACAACGATTGTTTTAACAACTTTAATTATTAGTATTATCACTTTAATATATTTTTTTAAAGTAAAAAAACTTGATCCTAAAGATGAGCCGCGAGGATTAGTGTTAATTATGGAACTTTGTGTTAAAGGTGTTGAAAATTTAGTTATTAGTATTTTAGGATCGAGTTTTAAATGATTAACATCATATTTTTTATATTTGTTATCATACATTATTGTTGGTAATTTGTTATCAATTGTTGGGTTTGAATCGCAGATGACATCGTATACAACAACATTTGCGATGGGATTAATAACATTTGTGGGGATTTATATTTTTGGAATTAAATTTCAAAGATTAGCTTTTTTTAAACGATATTTAAATCCATTAGAATTATTAACGCAATTTGTGCCATTAGTTTCCATTTCATTTCGACTTTTTGGAAATATTTTAGGTGGCAGCATTATTATGGCGTTGTTATATCAATTTAGTGATTTAATTTTTAGACAAATTCCAGTTATTGGTCAAGTGAATTTTTTAGCAGGATTTTTAGCACCGTTTTTTCATTTTTATTTTGATATTTTTTTTGGTATTATTCAAGCGGTTATTTTTTCAATTTTAACATTAGTTTATTGAAAATTAGAAATTGGTGATGAAAAACCGGTTAGTAAAGAAGGTGCTATTAATACTCGTGAAGCTGATGGATAATTGTTTCATTTAATTCACAAAATATTTAATATAATGTCTAAAAGGAGGGTAAATAGATGATGAGTGTGGAAATAATAAATAGTATTAATACTGTTGGAGCAATTTTGGCTAGTGGTAATGCTTCAGCTTCATGAGGCAAATTTATTGGAGCAGGAATTGCTGTTTTAGGTTGTTTTGGTGCCGGGATTGGTCAAGGTTATGCTGCTGGTAAAGCTGCTGAGGCGGTAGGAAGAAATCCAGAAGCTAATGGTAAGATTAGAACAATGTTAATTATTGGTTGTGCCATTGCAGAAACTGGTGCTATTTATAGTCTTGTTATTGCTTTAATTTTAATATTTGTTACGTAAGGAAAGGAATAAGATTAGATGTTTTTAAGTTATTTAGCAATTTTTTATAAAATTAAACAAGAAAATATTATTAATCAATTATTTCCTAATGTGTGAGTGTTCATTACTCATATTTTGGCAACTGTTGTTTTATTAGTTGTTTTAGGTTTTTTTCTTTATAAACCTTTTAAACAATTAATGCAAAAACGAAGAAGTATTATTAAAGATTTAATTGATGATGCGATTAGGAAACAAACACAAGCAATAAAGTATGAAATAGAAGCTAATTCGTTATTAAAGGATTCTAAAATGCAATCACAACAAATTATTGATGATGCTAAAGCGGAAGCTTTAACGCAAAGACAAGAAATTATTAATCAAGCGAGCATTGAGGCGGGGTTAATTGACGAACAGTCGCAAAGAGATATTTTAAAAGAGCGGATTAAAGCGGAAGAAAACATTCGTCAAGAAATTATTGATGTTGCTTTTAACATGGCACAAAATATTTTGGAAAAAGAGATTGATCGTGAACAAAATGAAGTTTTGATTGATGATTTTATTAAACAATTAGATTAGGAGTTATTTTAATGATTCAAAATTGAGCATTAGCACTACTAAAGCTAGGGAAAGAAGAAAAACAACTTGATATTATGTTAAGGCAATCAATTCATTTAATTAAATTGTTTTTTGAGTATCCACGAATTATTGATATTTTGTCAACACACAATTTAGAAAAACAAAAACAAAAAAAAATTATTGATAAAATTTTTAAAGATAAAGCTAATGATATTTTTGTTAATTTTTTTAAATTATTAATTGATCGTAATAATTTTCGGCAAGTAAGATTAATTCTTAAAGTATTTCGTAATCTGTGCAATGAAAGAGCGAATGTTTTTTATGGAATTGTTTTTTCAACAATAAAATTGCAACAAGAAGCTATTGATAAAATTGAGAAAAAAATTGCGAAAATTTTACAACAAAAAGTGGAATTAGTTAATAAAATTGATCTTAGTCTAATTGCCGGCATAAAAGTAAAAGTTCAAGATCAAGTTTTTGATGGTTCAATAAAAGGGCGATTATTAGCAATGAAACGAAATATTGAAAATAAGTAAGGCGGGTGATATAGATGTCATTTAAAGTAAATGAAATTGCTGATGCAATTAAAAATCAAATTAAACATTATGGTAAAAAAATTGAATTAAGTGAAGAAGGTAGTGTTATTAGTGTCGGTGACGGAATTGCTGTGCTTCATGGATTAGATAAGGCAATGCTAGGTGAGTTATTACTTTTTGATAATGATGTTTATGGGATGGTTTTAAACTTAGAAGAAGATGTTGTCGGCGTTGTTTTAATGGGCGATGATACTTATATTAAGGAAGGCGATGCTGTTAAACGAACAAAACAAGTTGTTGAAACTATTGTTGGTGATGAGTTATTGGGAAGAGTTGTTAATGCCTTAGGACAACCAATTGATGGTAAAGGAGCGATTAAAAGTAAAAAGAAACGACCTGTTGAAAGAATTGCTCCAGGAGTTATGACGCGACAATCAGTTGATGAATCATTGCAAACAGGTATTTTAGTAATTGATGCAATGATTCCTATTGGTAAAGGACAACGAGAATTAATTATTGGTGATCGCCAAACTGGTAAAACCGCAATTGCGATTGATACGATTTTGAATCAACAAGGTAGAGATGTTTATTGTGTTTATGTTGCCATTGGTCAAAAATCTTCTACTGTTGCGCAAGTTGTGGAACGATTAAAACAAACAGAGGCAATGAATTATACTACGATTGTTGCTGCTGGTGCCAGTGAATTGGCACCATTACAATATTTAGCACCGTATACGGGCGTTACTATTGCCGAGGAGTGAATGGAACAAGGTAAAGATGTTTTAATTGTTTATGATGATTTAAGTAAGCATGCGGTTGCATATCGCACAATGGCCTTGTTATTACGAAGACCACCAGGAAGAGAAGCATATCCCGGCGATGTTTTTTACTTGCATTCACGATTATTAGAACGAGCGGCAAGATTAAATAAGGATAATGGTAATGGTTCAATTACAGCATTACCAATTATTGAAACGCAAGCCGGTGATATTTCAGCATATATTCCCACCAATGTTATTTCTATTACTGATGGTCAAATTTTTTTAACTAGTCAATTATTTAATTCGGGGATTCGTCCGGCCGTTAATCTTGGACTCTCAGTTTCGCGAGTTGGTAGTGCTGCTCAAATTAAGGCAATTAAACAGGTTGCAGGAACATTAAAATTAGAATTAGCACAATATAATGAATTGCAAGCTTTTACCCAATTCGGTTCTGATTTAGATGAAATGACAAAAAGAGTTTTAGAACACGGACAACGAGCGATTGATATTTTAAAACAAACGCAATATAGTCCATTATCACAAACTAATCAAGCAATTTTGTTATTAGCAATTAATTTACGAAGAATTCAATGAATTCCTTTAGATAAAATTTTATTGTTTAAAGAAAATATTATTAATTATTTTAAAAATAATAAAGAAGCTCATAAGGTATATAAAGAATTAAAAAAAGTTAAAGCCTTTTCTAAAGAGTTAAAAAGTAAAGTTGATACAGAAATTATTAAAGTAGTTTATCATCTAGTTAGTAAAATTGATAAATATGAAATTATTAGTTATGGGACAAAAGAACAATGAGAATTGTTATTGATTCAAGGTAAAATTAAAGTTAAAAAAGATCTTCATTAATAGTTATGCAACAAGATTTTCAGATTAAAAATCGTATTCAAACAATTAATACGATTGGTAAAATTTCTCGTGCTTTGCAATTAGCAGCAACAGCAAAATTGAAAAAAGCTAGCAAAAGAATTCAAGAGATTAGACCATATAGTGAAGAAATGTATGATGTTTTTCATCATATTATTAGCAATACTAATGATTCCATGTATTTACAAAAAGATGATGGTTCACATTTCCGAACAGTATGAATTATTATTAATTCTAATATTAGTCTTTGTGCTGATTATAACTATAATATTCATAAATTAGTAATCTCAGAAATTAAAAAAAGTGATTTATTAATTGTAATTGGTGCTAAAGGGATTAGTTATTATCAAAATCGTGGTTATAATGTCATTAGTAGTTATTCTAATTTAGATTTAAATTTTGAATATCATCAAGCACAAGAAATTGGTTTTCAAGTTTTAAGTCTGCTTAATAATAAAGAAATTGAACGAATTAAATTAGTTTATACAAAATTTATTAATAATATTTTGTTTCAACCAACGACATTGCAATTGTTACCGATTGCTAAAATTAATACTCAGCAAAATTCATTGTTTGAGTTTGAACCGGATGCTCAAACGGTATTAGAAACAACAATTTTATTATATTTAAATACTATTATTTATAGTGCCATTAGTGAATCGCAAGTATCGGAACAAGCATCAAGAAGGTTAGCGATGGAAAATGCTACTAATAATGCTAATGAATTGAAAGATAATTTAACATTGCAATATAATCGTTCTCGTCAAGCTAAAATAACGCAAGAGATTGCGGAAATTATTGCTGCGGCTGATAGTACAAATTAGGAAAGGAGACAATTAGTTATGAAAAAAGTTGAAAAACAAAAGCATAATGAAGGTAAAGTTATTCAAATTTTAGGACCAGTTATTGATATTCGTTTTTCGCATAACAATTTACCTAATTTGTATAATGCTGTGGAAATTGATAATAATGGTGAAAAGTTAGTTGTTGAAGTGATGCAAGCATTAGGCGATGATATTGTGAGAACAATTTCAATGGGACCAACAGAAGGATTAACTAGAGGTTTAAAAGCGATAGATACTGGGAAAGCAATTATGGTTCCTGTAGGGAAAGAAACTTTAGGAAGAATTTTCAATGTTTTAGGTGAGCCGTTAGATGGTTCAATAACTCCTAAAGGAACGCGAAGAATGCCAATTCATCGTATTGCTCCGAGTTATGAAGAACAAAGCACAACAGAGGAAATTTTAGAGACGGGAATAAAAGTTATTGATTTGTTAGTTCCTTATGCTCGGGGTGGTAAGATTGGTCTTTTTGGTGGGGCTGGTGTTGGTAAAACGGTTTTGGTGCAAGAATTAATTAATAACATTGCTAAAGAACATGGCGGGATTTCTGTTTTTACTGGCGTTGGTGAACGGACTCGCGAGGGGAATGATTTATATTATGAAATGATTGAAGCTAATGTTATTAATAAAACGGCATTAGTTTTTGGGCAAATGAATGAACCTCCGGGAGCAAGAATGCGAGTGGCATTAACAGGATTAACGATGTCTGAGTATTTTCGTGATGAGCAAAATCAAGATGTGTTATTGTTTATTGATAATATTTTTCGCTTTACGCAGGCCGGAAGTGAAGTTTCGGCTTTATTGGGAAGAATGCCTTCAGCAGCGGGTTATCAACCAACTTTAGCAACAGAAATGGGAGCTTTACAAGAAAGAATTACTTCAACAAAAAAAGGTTCAATTACATCGGTACAAGCAATTTATGTTCCCGCTGATGATTTAACTGATCCGGCGCCAGCAACTACTTTTAGTCATTTAGATGCTAGAACGGTATTAGATCGTAGTATCGCGGCTTTAGGGATTTATCCAGCGATTGATCCTTTAAATTCTTCTTCACGACTATTAGATCCAGAAGTTGTTGGTCAAGAACATTATCAAGTTGCTAGAAAAGTGCAACAAATTTTACAAAGATTTAAAGAATTACAAGATATTATTGCAATTTTGGGAATTGAAGAATTATCAGATGAAGATAAATTGCTTGTTAATCGCGCTAGAAAGATTCGTAATTTTTTATCACAGTCATTTTCGGTTGCTGAAAAATTTACGGGAATGAAAGGTAATTTTGTTCCGATATCAAAAACGATTCAAAGTTTTAAAGAAATATTAGCTGGTAAACACGATAAATTGCCAGAACAAGCATTTTTGTTTGTTGGTAGCATTGAAGAAGCGATTACTAAGGCTAAAGAATTAACAGAGGGTTAAAATCAATGGCGATAAAACTAAAAATTATAACACCATTAGGAATTTTCTTTGATGATGTCGTTGAAATTATAACTGTTAAAACTACAGAGGGCTATATCGGAATTTTAGAACAACATATTCCTATTGTTGCTAATTTGGAAATAGCACAAATGTTTGTTAAACAACATAAAAAAACTTATAAATTACTTATTTCTTCAGGAATATTATATTCAACAAAGAAAGAAGTTAAAATTTTAACTGATTATATTGAATATGATGATAAAGCGAAAGATCATTTATTACAGTTAGCAAAAGATCGTCATACTAATATGACTAATTTTTAGTAGAAGGGAGTTTATTTATGGATACGGTGCTATCAATTCATTTAATTAAAATTGCGATTTATTTAATTGCTTTTTTGTTTTCTAGTTTGGGAACTAGTTCTATATTATGAAATAGCATTTTAAATCCCAAAAAACCTCGTGAGGCTTTGCTGTTTTATTTTCTCATTACCTTTGCACTAACGTATTTGGTGGGTAGTTTGTTTATTGCTTTTCTAGGGATTGAATTGTGAATGAAATAGTAATTAATTAAAATACCCAACATTGTATAATGTTAGGTATTTTTGTTTAGAGACATTATTATTTTTCTAGGAGTATTATTTTTTCCATATCAGCAATGGCGACATAAGGTAAGTTACGGAGTTTTTCTTGATAATCAAGACCATAACCAACAAGAAACTCTTGGGGTGCTTGAAAACCGGTTCAATCAGCGTTAAGTTCAACCTTTCTTCCTTTAGTTTTGTCTAGTAATGTCACCATTTTTACCGTTTTAGCTCCTTTTAAAAATAAATATTCTTTGATGATTAGTAAACTGGCACCACTTTCAATGATGTCTTCAATAATTAAAATATCACGATTAGTAATATCTTGGTTAATGTCCATTATAATTTGTGGTGTGCTACTAGCTTCGGTTCCGCCGCGGAAAGAAGCAATCGCCATAAAGTCAATTTCACATTCAATTGTTAAGTGACTAATAAATTCAGCTAAAAAGGGAATACATCCTTTAAGAATTCCTAAAAGAATAATTGTTGAGTCATTAGATTGATAGTATTTACTAATTTCTAATGCTAACGCCTTAGTGCGTTCAATAATTTGTTGCCGGGTAAATAAAATTTCTTTGACCAGAGGATGTTTTTTCATTAATAGCTCCTTATTTTTTAAATATGCTAATATTTTAATGTTTTTTTATTTATTTTAGTAGTTTTTTAACTATTTTTTAATTTTCTTTTTTGAATAATTTTCAAAGAACAAATTTTAACACCTTACCTTATAAAATAAAAAGACAATCATTGCTGAATGTCTTAATACTTATTCAAATGTTTTTTTCCTACCTAACAAAACTTTATGCGTCCATGTGATACGTCACTTTCAATACTACAACCGATATTTTATTCTAAATTTTGATGATGAATACCATACCATGCTTATTGTTTTTGAAATAATTACTCGCCTTTCTTAAATTTATTTTAATATCTTTATTTAATTCATTTTTAGCAACATTACGAATGTTTTTGATTAATTCTTGATGATTTCCATCCTTATATAATTCAATTCAATTATTTAGTGTTGCTTTGCGATTTTCAAAAATAATATTAAATGCAGTTTGTTTTAATTTTTTAATAGCGCGATAACCATCTAAAATATATCTAACATTACCAAAACTATTGGCAATTTCTCTAATTCAAGCATCACCATCACCACAAACAATTATTTTGTCATAATTAATATTTACATAATGTTTTTGCAATTCTTTAATCAATAAATCACGATAATCCATCGTATTTATTCGTTTACCAACTTTTAACATTAGAAAATGACCTCGTTTGTTTTCTAATTCTCTGCGAGCATTTTTGTATTTTTTTTCTTTATGTCCGGTATGAAAAGTAACTAAACGATTCTTTGGTCTTGTTTAACTTTATGGTCTAATATCGCTAAAAATGTCTCATCTAGTTGAATATACAAATCCTTATTTTTGATATCAATTCTAGTTTTAGTTTCTTTTTCTGCTAGTTGAAAATATTCAGCAATATCGTATTTATTTAAAATATTTGAAATACTACCTTTTGAAATATAACAATGATTTAAAGCATCTAAAACATCGCGACACCTTTTACCATCACCTAGAAGACTTAAAACTTTAAATTGGACATCAAAATAAATGCGTTGTTTTGGCAATAAACCAATTTCTTTATCTAATAAACATACATATTCAAATTTATCTGATTTTTGATTTCAATATTTATATCGGCGTCGTTTAAAAGTAACATCACCAAAAATTGTAATAATTGTTCTTAAAGCAAAATGAACTACTTTATAACCTTGGATAGGCTACAATAAGTTGGACCATAATTATATAGACTTCGAAATTATTAAGAAAGAAGGAATATAAAAATGGGAAATAAAACCTCATACTCTGAAGAATTTAAAAAATAAATTGTCATGCTATACAAAAATGGCAAAAGTGTTATTAATTTAGGGAAAGAATATAATTTACCAAAACCAACTATTTATAGTTGAGTTAAAAATTATAATAATTCTGGTTCATTTAAAGCAAAAGACAATCGCAAACTAGAAGAAAATGAAATAATAACTTTACGAAAAGAACTTAAAGACTTAAAAATGGAAAATGACATTTTAAAGCAATTCGCACTGATAATGGCCAAAAAATAACAATAATTAATAGCAATAAGAAAAAATATTCGATAAGAAAAATGTGTAAATTATTAAATATTTCAAAATCCAATTACTATTATCAAATTAATAAATACACAAGGAAAATAGTGAATAATTATAATCAAGAAATTATCAGTGCATTTAACGCAAGCCACCAAGTCTATGGAGCCCGAAAAATCAAAGTAGTATTAGCTCATAAAAGCATTAACCTATCTAGACATAAAATTAGAAATATTATAAAAAACAATAATTTGATATCAAAGTACACAAAAACAAGACTTAAATGCAAAAATATTCAAGTAAATAATGATCCAGTAAATAACATTGTAAACCGAGACTTTAATAATAGAAAAATAAATGAAATTATCGTTAGTGACTTAACTTATATAAAAGTGGGTTTTAAATGATTTTATGTATGTCTCCTAATTGATTTGTATAAGCGCGAGATTGTTGGTTATAGTTCCGGACCAAATAAAAATACGGAGTTGGTTTATCAAGCTATTATGCGAATTACTAGACCATTATCAAAAATTGAAATATTTCATACCGACCGAGGTAATGAGTTTAAAAATAATATAATTGATCAATTATTATCTACATTTAAAATTCAAAGATCATTGAGTGCGAAGGGTTGTCCTTATGATAATGCAGTTGCTGAAGCAACTTATAAAGTTTTTAAAACAGAATTTTATTAATGGCAGAAAATTCAATGATCTTGCACAATTAGAACTTGAATTATTTGATTACATTAATTGATACAATAATCTTAGAATACATGGCAGTTTAAATTATTTATCTCCAGTTACTTTTAGAAAACAAATGTCTATATAAAAATTGTCCTAAAAAGGGTTGCCAATCCACCTTGTTTTAACCGATAATGATATTTATATAAGTATTCATCTAATTTTTCATATTCATTAGCTAATTGTTCACATTTATTGGTGTACATATTTTTATGGGTTGTAAATAAGTTTAATCAATGCTTATTTTCTAAGGTTTTTACATTATTATTAATTTCTAACATAAAAAATCACCTTTCTTGGTATTAATTTTAATAAAGTTTAATTTAGTTTGATTATTTTTTTGTTTTAATGATAATTTTTTCTAGAATTAGTGTTCAATATTCTAAAAAATGATAAAAATTTTATTTTATAGTTTATAATTAAATTCGTATTAATTTAAAATTTATAATTTTAAGTGGAGGCGATAATTACTACAAAAATTTATTAAATTAGCAAAAATTAACAAAAAGAATTTAATAAATTAAAAAATTACTAGAAATTTTAGGAACAATAACAATAGCAAGTAGCGGAATAGCAGGAATTGTTGCCAGTAGTCCTTATCCAACAAAAGATAAAATAGATAATATAAATAAAAGACAAAAAAGAAGCAATAATGAAAATATAAGTAAAACAAAAGTTGTAATTAAAGCAAATTGAATAATTAGATCTACCGGAATAATATTAAATAATAAAGTTTATTTTGGTTCAAGTGATCATAATGTTTATGAGTATGATCCAGTAACAGAGTAACAGGACAACAAAAAATTGTTATTCAAACAAATGGAGAAATTTGATCTTCTGGGGGTAGTTTTCAATAATAAGTTATATTTTGGTTCAGATGAGATAAGAATGTGTATGAATATGATCCTATAACACAACAGCAAAAAATTATAATAAAAACAAAAGGAGCAATTCATTCTTCTGATTTGGTTTTTAAAAATAAATTATATTTCGGTTCAGAAAATCACAATGTTTATGAATATAGTGAATATGATTTAAATTCAAATTTAGGAGAAATTAATGATAATTCTAATGATGTAATTTTAAATGAATTAAATTATTTAAATCCCATTTTAGATATTTCGCAATTAGAAATTATTAACAAAACAGATAATTCAGCTAATGTAAAAATAAAAAATAATTTAAGTAATAATATTATAAATGTAAAATATTTAATTAATAATGAAGAAAATAAAATTATTAATTTAAATGAATTAATTAAAAAAGCATCATTTTTTAAATTTCGCGATGAAAACCCAAATTTAATATTTAAAGAAATAAAAGAAATTAATATTGATATTGATAACTTAATGTTTTCTGCGATTGAAATATCAAGCACTTCAGATTCATTAAAATTAGCTGATGAAAAGAATGTTTGTTTTAAACCAATTGATTTTTCTAACACTGCTTCTTCGGGTGCACAAAAAATTAAAGTACCTTCATTTAGTTATGAAACTAAGGCAAAATATTTATTTCAAATTACAACAGGATTAAACATAAATAACTCAAAAAATATAGTTAAGGGATGAAATTTAAATATTGATGACGAAATGATATTAACTGATTTTACAAGTTCAAATAAAAAAGCTTCTGAAATTAAAAATACATTATCAAAGAATTTTGATTTATCAAACATAAATAAACAAGAACAAGAATTAATTTTAAATCGTGATTTGTTGCATTCACCAGAACAAGAATTATCTGTGGGAAAAAAACAACGCCTTACAGCCCAATATGTAATCAGATTATTTTCAATTAAAACTAATTTAGATTTAAAACAAAAAATTAATGGAATAATTACTGCTAAAATAATTGATGATAATAACAAAGAACAAACAATTACATTATCAATTACAGAGGCAATGCAAATATTATAAAAATATAGTTTATTACCCAATGAAATTACTATTAACGAAGATAATAGCATTACTTTTAATGGAAAAGCAATAATATCAAGAGCAAGCGAAAGTAACCCCAAGCCAACTTTTAATTTTTATCCAATTTAATAAAAAATATTAAATTTATTATAAACAATTGGTTCGTTAATAACTATGCTTGGCAAAAATTAAACACTTATGAAATTTGAAACAACAAGGAGTAAAATAATGAAAAAATACAAGAACAAATAATATTATTTTATAATTGAGAAGTATTAAAGATTATGTACCAAGTCTAATGAAAGAGATTTTTTATAATGAAAAATTCTAATTTTCCATTTGGCCGTTTTTTTCTAATTTTTGCTAATATTCTTGTGTTTATTTGCGCGTTCTTTGTGTTAACAATGATTGCTTTTTATACAATTACAGCATTAAGCAATCAGATTACGGAGTTAACAACTCATGATAGCAATTTTTGTACAAAAATTGCTAGTGCTATAAATGAGGATTATTTTTCAATTACAGCATTAATTATTTATATGGGGAGTAATGCAATTAATTTATAGTGCTTTAATCATTAAGTGAGCAATATCACTTAATGATGAGCAATTTATTAAACATCGTTGACTAATTTTAGTTTATAGTTTCTTTAATATGACATTTTTGACTGGATTTATGTTGCTTTCATTAGGTCAAAAAAAATTGAGACCGGTATTAGAGCGAAAAGAAAAATAGCACTACACGAATCAGGCGTTTTTGCTTTATCGGGTGTGCTGTTAATAATTTTTGCTTTTGCTTTACTATTGATAAAAAGTGCTAATAGTGAAATTGTCAATATAAAACAAACATTTGTTATTACTTTAAGTATTGGTGTGGCATTCTTATTATTTGGGGTGGCGGGTTTATTATCAATTAGTAAATTAAAAAATGTTAATTTGCCAGATAGTAATTCCTTACAAAATGTGCCAGTAAAATCGGTTAATGATCAGTTTGCTAAGTTAATGATTGGGTTTAATATTATTTTTATATTTATTAAAATGTTTATTCTTCTTGTAGTTAATACTATTATTATTATTGGTTATTTAAATCAAATTTTTTGTCGTGAGAGCCGCGGATTCTTTAGCCAGATTATAGCAACAATAAAATTAATTTTTATGTATACTATTGTTTATCAAGTGTTTCGAGCGTTACTTCAAAAAGATGATCAACCGCTAGTCATTGATTTATCAAATGTTGATAATAAAAGACAATATCAAGGGTTTTAGTTAATTTATTATTTAATAATTTTCAAAACTCCTTCTTATTCTTAATTAAGAATAAGAAGGAGTTTTTATTTAACCGCCGTAAGACCCGTAAGACCCGTGCTTTGATACCGTGGTGGTCGCAATAAAAGCAAACCTAAAGATAAATATATCGCGGCCTAAAATTAATACTTATTTAGGTGCTGAATTAATAAGTATAAACAAGATGGATTAACCTGAACTTTTTTAATTGTTTCTTTGCAATTGTTGCTACCGGCGTTAAACTTACCTTACCACCAATAGCATAAACACCAATCATAATAATTGCCGAAACAACAGCACCGGAAATTAATATCGGCATTGTGAAATACCTAAAATTTTATTAAGTAAATCATTGATGCCGCCTGTCGCTAAAAATTGAACCATTATTCGCCACCTCCTTTATTGTTATCATTTTTGCTGTTTTGTTTTTGTTTGCGTTCGGCTTGTTTGTGTGCTAGTTCTTCGGCTTCTTCGCGGTCGTGTCGCGTTTTCATTGTTCAACTACTTTTTGTTGACGACGAGCATAAATTTTCGGCAAGATATATTTATTAAAAACAAATTTACGAAACAGCAAGTATACAATGCCACCAAACCCCAAGACACCAACCACGACACCAATAATTCACAGTTTACTGTCCTCATCTTTATTATCGGGCGTTGGGGCTTGTTTCTATATTTGGTACTAGTGGCTCTGGGTGGCCCTTTTGGTTGTGCGGGAATTGTTGCAGCGATAAAACTCAACAATTTTGTACTACCATCAACTGCTTGAACTTTGACATCTTTGCTAGTAGTTCAATCACCCGCAACAAGATTATCAGCAAGAACTTTATAATCGGTGTTTTCTAATGACACCGGGAACATATTTTTCAACTTGCGATTTTACATCATCCAGTAGTTTTGTTTTATAGTTATTAATTTCATCTTGCGCAACATTTTTAATGTCATCAACAACAAAGTTATCTAATTGCAGTTTTAAATGTGTTAAACTTTGTTTTCAAGTTTTCGATAACGCAAACAAATTATTCAGTTGACTAGCACGATATCCACGAATATTTTTATATCCATTATCTTCTGCCCGTTGTTCAAATTGTTTACCATTTGGTGTATCAAAATAATTTGTGATTACTTTTTTTGGTGCTATTTGTAAATAAATGTTGTTTGTATGAAATGAATTATCTGACAATTCAATAACATATTTCCCATCACTTGTTGCTAACTGTGAATCATCTAACACAACACCATTTGTTGAATCAATTGAATTATGTTGTGATGTTTTATTTCATTACTCATCACAACCATATACCACCCCAGTTATGACACTACTTGCTGTTGTTGGTTTAGGCATTGTGATTTTACTTTCACTATTGACATAGTAGAATGTATTAACTGGGCTTGTAATTGCGCTAGGATCAATTTGTCCGACATAATCTTTATCAACTTGTGCTGTTGTGTTGGTGTTGTTGGTTGTAGGTCAATTTTTAAATCAACAATTGTTGCCGGTACAACATTGTATTTAACAACAACTGAACCTTGGTAACCTTTGCTATCTGGTTTTGCGGTTAAAGTTGCTGAATGAATATCTTTTTTTGCAATTGCAATTTGTAAAAAATCAATAATGCGAGAATTAATTTGCTGAATTTTTGCTTTAATAGTACTGTCGTTGTTATCTAAGATATTCCCTAAATTATTATCATTTCCAAATTTAATCACCTTATCTAGATTTTCTTTGACAATTGGTTTAAGTGGGTCAATTTTGGTTTGCATTGAGACCGTAATTTCACTCGTGTATTGTTTTCCGCCCAAAGTAAAAAATACTTGTAAATTATGATCTCTTTCGCTTATTTCGGGTTTAACATTGATGGTTCATTTTTTCGCTGTTTGTGGTTGCTGGACATTATCAAAGATAACTTTGTCGATGTTCGGGTTAGTAATATCAATATTTAACTCCCCATCCACCGTAATTAAGTCAGGGCGAGTTCAAATCACTGTCTTGTTTGTTATCAACTAAATTAAACTGACTTCGTTGTTTTACTCAATCTAAAATAGTAGTAATATAATTTAATTTATTATCTCCGCCAAAATAAACATTGTTATTGTTATTGATCGCAATTGATGAAACATGTTTACTACTACCTTTTATTGGTGTTACAGTTGTTGAAACCCTGCTTTAAAACAAAAGCACCATAATCACTACCAAAATAAACATTGTTGTTATTATCTATTGCAATTGATTAAACATGCTCATTTATACCATTTATTTTGGTTGGCATTGTTTCCTTTTGTTTTAAAACATAAAAACCATGAGCTGTATCAAAATAAACATTGTCTTGTTTATCTATAAAAATAGATTTAATATCATCATTTATTTTATTCATTTTTGTTGCGATTATTTTGCCTCGATTTAAAATATATACCCCGCTACTTGTACCAAAATATACATTATTTTGTTTATCAATCGCAACTGAATAAACATGTTCACTAATACCATTTATTCGTTCTGCTGTCGTTTCTGCTTGTTTTAAAACATAAGCACCATTCATCTCGCGTTCTAAAATAAACATTATTAATTACTATCGATCGCAACTGAATAAACACGACTATTTATTCCGTTAATTTTGGTTAGTCTTGTTGAACCCCGCTTTAAAACAAAAGCACCTTTATCAGCACCAAAATATACATTATTTTGTTTATCAATCATAATTGATGAAACATCATCGACATCACCAAAATAAGACATATTAATTTTTGTTGGTGGTAGATAGTCGTTGTTTGAATTAGATGTTAATGCACTGACATCGCGTTTGGCACGAGTCAGAGGTGCATTAACATTAGCAAGCAACGGAGCAGCAGGAATACTTGTTAATAAAGTTGATATTGATAATAAACGTAATAATTTTTTCATACTTTCTATTTCCCTTCTGATAAATAAAAAGAGAATATCACACTGCTGATATCCCCATAGGTAATTATGTTAAAAAATCAAATAAATCATTAAGTTTTTGATATAATTTTCTATGAAAACACAATGACCTCAAAATTTTGTGTTTTCTTTTTTTTATTTATTTAATTACAGGATGATTATATACCATTTGTGGATCGGTTACAATAAGTTGGACCATATAAAAAATAGCTGATTGTTTTGCTTCTTCAAAATAATGCCTAAGAACCTGTTTAAAATCTTTTAGAAAATAAGATAAAATAAGTTTGTATTTTAATATAAATATAAAATTATCAGAAATATTTTTTTACAAAAAGTAAAATTTATTCTGAACATAAAGGAGAAAAAATGACGAGGTTTAATGGTTGACATAGTATTAACATTAGGGAAAATTTGTAATTAAAAAAGGAATAAACAAGCCCCCGGCAAACATTACTAAAATTATTAAAAATAAATGATTATTTTGAAATATTAGATAATGAAAATGAGGGTTTTGTCATTATAACTAACACCGCGAAGTTGATTGACTAGACTAGGAATAAAATAAAATTTAACATTATTAATTAAAAAAATAATAATTTCTTATTTTATCACAAGAAAAATAGGAGCTGTCCAATTAACTATATCTCTAAGTAATTAACTTAAATAATTTACCTTTACTAGTTTCAATTCTTGTTCCAATATAAATGTTGTTATTTTTATCAGCAACCAAACTTTTAACTTCGCCATTGTCTTCATCTCAACTAGTAACTAAAACAAAAGTTTTTCCTCCATCACTTGACTTAAATAATTTACCTCTATCATCAGCGGTTGTTGTTCCAACATAAACATTGTTATTTCCATCAACGATTAAACTTCAAGCTTCACCATTGGTTTCTTTTCAACTATTAACGGGTGATAATGTTCCACCCGGTGTTAATTTAAACAAATTACTTTTCCCCCCGGCGGTTCATGTCCCGGCATAAACATTGTTATTTTTATCAGCGATTAAATTTCAAACTGTCCCATTGGTTTCGTTTCAACTAGTAACAGGTGATAATGTTCCACCCGGTGTTAATTTAAACAAATTATCTTGCCCCCTAGTAGTTTTTGTCCCGACATAAACATTGTTATTTTTATCAGCGATTAAACTTCAAGCTTCACCATTGGTTTCTTTTCAACTATTAACGGGTGATAATGTTCCACCCGGTGTTAATTTAAACAAATTACCTCTATCATTAGCAGTTTTTGTTCCGACATAAACATTGTTATTTTTATCAGCGATTAAACTTCAAACTGTCCCATTGGTTTCGTTTCAACTATTAACAGGTGATAATGTTCCACCCGGTGTTAATTTAAACAAATTACCTCTATCATTAGCAGTTTTTGTTCCGACATAAACATTGTTATTTTTATCAGTGATTAAACTTCAAACTGTCCCATTGGTTTCTTTTCAACTATTAACAGGTGATAATGTTCCACCCGGTGTTAATTTAAACAAATTACCTCTATAATCAGCAGTTCTTGTCCCGACATAAACATTGTTATTTTTATCAGCGATTAAATTTCAAACTGTCCCATTGGTTTCTTTTCAACTATTAACAGGTGATAATGTTCCGTCCGGTGTTAATTTAAACAAATTACCTCTATAATCAGCAGTTCTTGTCCCGACATAAACATTGTTATTTTTATCAGCGATTAAATTTCAAACTGTCCCATTGGTTTCTTCTCAATTAGAAACTAGGGTTATTTGTTTGTTTTCTTCTGGTTTTTCTGATTGATGTGGTGGTTTTGATTTTTTAATTTGTTTTGGTTTTCCTGACTCACAAGCAACAATATTACCTGCCCCGGTTACAGTTAAATTAACTGCACCTAAAATACTTAATAATTTTTTCATAGTCAATTTTCTCCTTTGATACTTTCTTGCTTTATAAAAAGCTAATTAAATAATAACATAAATTATTTAACACCCGTTGAATTTAGAAAATGGCAGTCTATATAAAAAGTGTCCTAAAAAGGGTTGCTATTCCAATATATAAAAATTCATTATGAAATAAATATAATAATAAAAATGATGATAGTTGAATTAGTAAAGGTAATATTGTAAATTCACAAATAAATATAATACATTTAAGTAAGTAAAAATATTAGTCAAAATTAAAAAAAATTTAATAAAATTAAATAATTGGGCCTGTCCAAAATTTTTTTATTACAAATAATTTTTCTGTTAATAACTAAAACAAATAGTTTAATTTATTAGACTTGGCACACAACTATAACATTTTATGCCTATTAGACTATAATAAAATTCATTTTCGTCTTTGTATTTATCTAACATTTATCCTTCACCTAGGAAATAATATTATCAAAATAGTAGATAAAATTAAAGGTTATGCACCAAGTCTATTGTAAAAATAAGAAAAATATCCAAACCAGTAATTTTAATTAATTACTGGTTTTTATTAATTTATAGATAAGAGAAAAAATTAAAAAGTTGTTTAAGGTAATTACGGTCGTAGAAAAAGCCTGCCCAAAATTTTTTGTCTTGATAATTTTATTCTGAACTTTCCAAAGAAATAGAACAAAAAAGCAAAATCCCCTTGATAAAGTTGCTGATTATTTTTTAGAAGTAAAATTTAAAGACAGAGTAAATCTAAGTTAATTCTTAGAGGTACAGTTAATTGTACAGACCCGATTTTTTAGTTATTAAGGATTTTCAATTTCAATTTCAAAATTATTTGTTTCTTGTAATATATAGTCTATAATGTTATTAACTTTAAAATCATCCAACTCTGTACCTTGTGCTTTAATTGTTATTTTTTTATCAATTATTCAAACTTCATGCGGTCTGTTAACTCCTTTATAAGGAATATTATGGTGAGTGTCAGGCATTTTTTGTCCGTGTGTAGTTATTAGTTGTTTAATTTTTTTTTGTTTACTTTGACTATTTTCAAATTCTTTTGTAAATCAAAAAGTAAAAGTGTCTAAATCTTTTATTTCTGGTAACTTTTCATTTAAATTGATATTATCTTTTTTATCTATGTTAACTACAAAAAGTTGATTGTTATTTTTTAAAATAAGAAATTTTACTTTTTTTAAGCCCTTGATTTCAAAATTAAAAATTTTATCTTTTTTATTGTTAGCTTTATTTTTTTGTTCTACTGGTTCATTTGCTTTTTTAGAACAACCAACCACTGGTAATATTATTAATGTAGAAAAAGCTATTATATTTAAAATTTTCATTATTTTAACTCCTTTATTACTTTATTTTTTCAATTATATATATATATATTACACGAAAATCTTTAATATCATTAGAAAAATGGCAAAACCGGTCGCGTTTAGTTTTCTTAGGTATTGTTTTGAAGAAGTAAAACAATCAGCCAACTATATTATTTAATTACTAAACTAACCATACCTTTCTTGTTATTGTCATTTTCATTCATCATGATTTTATCATATTATTAAATTTTTACACAATAAAAAATTTTAAATTTTCACTAATATATATTAATTTATATTTTTACTTAACTTAAATGTATTATATTTATTTGTGAATTTACAATATTACCTTTGCTGATTTAACTATGGATTGGGAACCCTTTTTAGGACAATTTTTATATAGACATTTGTTTTCTAAAAGTAACTGGAGATAAATAATTTAAACTGCCATGTATTCTAAGATTATTGTATCAATTAATGTAATCAAATAATTCAAGTTCTAATTGTGCAAGATCATTGAATTTTCTACCATTAATAAATTCTGTTTTAAAAACTTTATAAGTTGCTTCAGCAACTGCATTATCATAAGGACAACCTTTATTGCTTAATGATCTTTTAATGTTAAAGGTTATTAAAATTTCATCAATTATATTATTTTTAAACTCATTACCTTGGTCGGTATGAAATATTTCAATTTTTGATAATGGTCTAGTAATTCGCATAATAGCTTGATAAACCAACTCCGTATTTTTATTTGGTCCGGAACTATAACCAACAATCTCGCGATTATACAAATCAATTAGGAGACATACATAAAATCATTTAAAACCCACTTTTATATAAGTTAAGTCACTAACGATAATTTCATTTATTTTTCTATTATTAAAGTCTCGGTTTACAATGTTATTTACTGGATCATTATTTACTTGAATATTTTTGCATTTAAGTCTTGTTTTTGTGTACTTTGATATCAAATTATTGTTTTTCATAATGTTTCTAATTTTGTGTCTAGATAGGTTAATACTTTTATGAGCTAATACTACTTTGATTTTTCGGGCTCCATAGACTTGGCGGCTTGCGTTAAATGCACTGATAATTTCTTGATTATAATTATTCACTATTTTCCTTGTGTATTTATTAATTTGATAATAGTAATTGGATTTTGAAATATTTAATAATTTACACATTTTTCTTATCGAATATTTTTTCTTATTGCTATTAATTATTGTTATTTTTTGGCCATTATCAGCGCGGCTTGCTTTAAAATGTCATTTTCCATTTTTAAGTCTTTAAGTTCTTTTCGTAAAGTTATTATTTCATTTTCTTCTAGTGCGCGATTGTCTTTTGCTTTAAATGAACCAGAATTATTATAATTTTTAACTCAACTATAAATAGTTGGTTTTGGTAAATTATATTCTTTCCCTAAATTAATAACACTTTTCCCATTTTTGTATAGCATGACAATTTGTTTTTTAAATTCTTCAGAGTATGAGGTTTTATTTCCCATTTTTATATTCCTTCTTTCTTAATAATTTCTCAAAACATTATTTTTTATTCTCATTATTTTCTTTTGAATTAGGAGCTTTAACTCATTCTTCAAAGCTGGCAATAAACACTTTTTCATCTTTTGTAAAATTACCAGTATTATTTTTAATGGCATTTTTATATTTAATTCGCATTTTTATTTTGGCATAAATTTTATAAGCAAAATATGCCAATAGCATTATGCAAATGATAATAAATATTATTCCAATCGCAATATTCATTTTTAAACTCCTTTAAAATAGTTATAATTTATATCTTTTTTGTTGTTTTCTTTTCCGGCAATGAAGAAGCTTAATAATTCTTGTCCCTTAATTAATTTGGTTTCATTTTCTTTTTGATTAATTGAAATTACTTGATATTTATTATCTTTTATTATTCCGATGCAAATAGAATTTTCATATTTTCCTTTATAAACAAATCGCTTTGGAAACCAAATACCGATTTGTTCATTAAATCACGGAATTTTTGGTGCTTTAATAAACATTGCGTTTTGTGTTTCTTTTAAGAGATATTTTTTAGTATTTAAGAAAATGTTTTCAATGTTTTTCATAATAAATTACCTTTCTTATAAATAAACTAAGTTGTTAGTTAACTAAGTTAACTAACTTAGTTTTTTAAACACTTATATATTGCAGATTTAAGTGTTTAATAAGCTTTGTTAGTAAATTTTGTTTTTTAATTAGATAAAGATTTTAATAATTTTAAACTTAGCATACCCCCATATAGAAATTTTTACACTTTAACATCCGCATCCTGCCATCTACCCTTGGAACTAATTTAATAGCGTGTATATTTTTAGGAAATCCACCCATTCATTTTTTTATTGCAAAATGAAACAAATTGATATAGCTAATAGAATAGGGTGTTATCTATTAACTGGTAAAAACTTCTTTTGGTTATGGGCGACCACCAACAATTTATCGTGCTTTAATACATACCAAACATTATTAATTCACTTGTATTTAATTTTCAAAGAACAAATTTTTAACATCTTATAAAATAAAAAGACAATCATTGCTGACTGCCTTAATACTTATTCAAATCTTTTCCCACATAACAAAACTTTATGCGTCCAGAAATTGCCAATAGTTTTGGTAATGTTAGATATATTTTAGATGGTTATCATGCTATTAAAAAGTTAAAACAAACGGCATTTAATATTATTTTTGAAAATCGCAAAGTAACACTAAATAGTTGAATTAAATTATATAAAGACGGAAATCCATCAAGAATTAGTGAAAAACATTCGTAATGTTGCTAAAAATGAGTTAAATAAAGATATTAAAACAAATTTAAAAAAGGCGAGTAATTATTTCAGTAATAATAAGCAAGGTATTCATCATCAAAATTTAGAATGAAATATCGGTTGCGGCATCGAAAGTGATGTATCGCATTTAGTAAAACAACAATTAGGATATAAAGCAAAAATATATCATCATAAGAATTTGAATAACCTATTACATTTAAGAATGGCAAATTTAAACAAATTAAATGTATTACATTACATTAATGAAAATATTAATTCAGAAATAGAAATCAGAAAAGAAATATATAAAAATTCATTATGAAATAAATATAATAATAAAAATGATGATAGTTAAATCAGCAAAGGTAATATTGTAAATTCACAAATAAATATAATACATTTAAGTTAAGTAAAAATATAAATTAATATATATTAGTGAAAATTTAAAATTTTTTATTGTGTAAAAATTTAATAATATGATAAAATCATGATGAATGAAAATGACAATAACAAGAAAGGTATGGTTAGTTTAGTAATTAAATAATATAGTTATCTGATTGTTTTACTTCTTCAAAACAATACCTAAGAAAACTAAATGCGACCGGATAGGTAGAGCAAATTCTCTGCGGTTTTATTTTGTGGTATAATTACCTCTGATTTTAAAAAAACAATAGTTTTATTAAAACTATTTAGGGGTGGTAGTAATGAGATTTCAAGATATTGGTTTAAGTAATGAAGTGTTAGCAACAATTGATTCATTAAAATTTGTTGCTCCAACAAATATTCAAAAGAAGATGTTGCCTTTAATGTTTAAGGGACAAAATGTTATTGTTAGTGCCAATACAGGAACTGGAAAAACTGTTGGTTATTTATTAACAATTTTAAGTAAAATTAATCCAACAATTAACAAGACGCAAGCGATCATAATCGTACCAACAAGAGAGTTAGCGGTACAAATATATAATGTTAGTCAAAAATTTATTAAAAATAATCCTAATTTGAAAATTGCTAATTTAATTGGTGGTCAAGATTTAGAGCAACAAAAGCAAAAGTTTAGTACTAATTATCCGCATTTAGTTATTGGAACGCCAACAAGATTGAAGCGAATGATTGATGAACAAGTGTTAGCTTTAATTACTAGTAAGATGGTTGTTTTGGATGAAGTAGATATGATTTTTGATTTAGATTTTGTTAATGAAGTAGATTTTTTATTATCAAAACTTGTTTCAAATACACAATTTATGGTATTTTCGGCAACTATTAATAATGAATTACAAAATTTTTTAAAAAAATATTTAAAAAATACGATAATTCTTGATTTAAGTGATTATAAAATTCAAACAAATATTGAACATTTTTTAGTTAAAACTCGATATCGTAATCGAATTGAAATTTTGAAAAATCTCTTAATGACAATGGATCCATTTTTATGTTTAATTTTTGTTAATAAAAAAGAAAATATGGACCAAGCTCTTGATTTGTTACAAGAACAAAATATTAAAGTCGGACAAATTCATAGTAGTTTAAAATCTCGTGAACGCATTAAAATGCTAAAACGAATTAATAGTCTTGAATTTAAATTTGTTGTTTGTTCTGATATTGCTTCAAGGGGTATTGATTTACCAGGAGTTTCACATGTTATTTCATTAAATTTACCGTATGATTTAACATATTATTTTCATCGCGCAGGAAGAACAGGTAGAGGAAAATATCATGGATATTCTTACTTATTTTATGATTCATCAGATAAAAAAGGAATTGCATATTTAACTAAAAAGGGAATTAATTTTACATTATGAAATGAAAAAGTTAAGAAATCAGCAAAGAAAGTTATTAAAAATATTCCAAAAGAGTCAGTAAATGATTTACAAAAAGTTATCTCGAATTATCATTCTCGACCAATTAAACCAGGTTATAAAAAGCAAAGAAAAGAAGATGTTAAAAAAGTTATTCAAAAATATCGCAAGAAAAATTTTAAGAAGTAAGGTTAATAACCTCTTAGGACGAATAAAGTTTTGTTAGGTAGGTAAAGATTTGAATAAGTATTAAGGCAGTCAGGGACGCATAAAGTTTTGTTAGGCAGGAAAAGGTTTAAATAATTTTTAATGAAAAGCAACGACAATTTAATTATCATTTTATTTGGAAAATAAATAATAAAACAAAATATTTAATATCAACAAACATAATTTCAATAAAAGGTTATAAAAACCAAGGAAAACGCTTATAAAAATAACATTAAAATAAGTTTTTACAACAAAAATCATACATAAGAAATATATATTTACTTAAGGGCTGTCCAAAATTCTGTGTCTCGATAATTCATTCTTAATTCTATTCAGAAGAAGTAGAACAAAAAATTATAAAAAAGCAAAAACCCCCTGATAAAATTGATAAAGTTGCTGATTATTTTTTAGAAAATATTGATAATCCACAAGATTTATTTAAAGGCAAGACTATTTTTCAGGAATTTACCAAAAAATTAATTGAACGAATGTTAAATACGGAAATTAAAAATCGCCTTGAGACTGGCGAGAATCATAATAAAAGAAATGGCAGAACACAAAAAACCATTATTACTAAAAATGGTTCAATCGTAATTGATGTACCAAGAGATCGAAACAATACTTTTGAACCAGTAATTATTCCAAAAAGACAAAGAAAATTTAATAACTTTGATCAAAAAGTAATTTTCTTATATGCAAAAGGAATGACAATTTCTGATATCAAAGCACAATTGCAAGAATTCTATCATGGAACAGAAATTTCAGAAAGTTTAATTAGTCAAATAACTGATGATGTTATTGAAGAAGTTAAAGTGTGACAAACTAAACCTTTAGAGAAGATTTATCCGATTGTTTATTTTGATTGTATTGTTGTGTTGTTAAAGTAAAACAAAACAAGATAAACGAATAATAAACAAAGCAGTATATCTTGCCTTAGGAATTAATATAAATGGCTTAAAAGATATTTTAGGAATGTGAATTAGTGAAAATGAGGGAGCCAAATTTTGACTGAATAAATCTTTTACGGAAATGAAAAATCGTGGCTTACAAGATATTCTTGTTACTTATAGTGGTAATTTAACAGGAATGTCTGATGCAATAGAAGCTGTTTTTCCAAAAACACAGCACCAATTATGCATTGTTCATCAAATTAGTAATAGTTTAAAATTTGTTCCTTACAAAGATCGCAAACTTGTAGCTAATGATTTAAAATCAATTTATACAGCAATTAATGAAGAAATATCGTTGGTTGCTTTATTTAGATCATTTTTCTGAAAAATGAAATAAAAAGTATCCACAAATTATTAAATCATGAAAAAATAATTGAAATAATTTAATAATTTTTCTTGAATATCCTCAAGAATTTAGAAGAATTATTTATACAACTAATACAATAGAGTCTGTTAATAGTCAACCAAGAAAAGTCGTTAAAAATAAAAAGATTTTTCCTAATGACGCATCAGTTTTTAAAATATTTTATTTAGCATTTCAAAATATGGTTAAGAAATGAACGATGCCAATTCAAAATTGGGGTAGTGCAATTTCACATTTAATGATAAAATTTGAGGACAAAGTGAATTTAAGTTAATTACTTAGAGACACAAGTTAATTTTACAATCTCTATATTTACTTATACTCTTAATTTGAATATTGAAATAATTTATAGTAAATGATTATTTTTTCTTTTTCTAAAAATATCTAAGAAAACTAAACACGACCGTAATTTTTTAAATCGTTAATTTAATGACAAAAAATCTATGAAGTTGTTGTTAGTGATTTAATATATGTCCAAATTGGTGAGAAATGACGCTATATTTGTTTATTAATTGACTTGTTTAATCGCGAAGCAATTGGCTATAATATAATGCCGGGCTAAACAAAACCGCCGAACTAGTTCAACAAGCTTTTCATAAGATAACACGACCATTAAAGCAAATAATTTTATTTCATGCCGATCACGGTAATGAGTTCAAAAATAAAATCATTGATGAAATTTTAATAACCTTTAATATTAAAAGATCATTAAACAATAAAGGTTGTCCTTATGATAATGCTGTGGCCAAAACAAATTATAAAACTTTTAAAACAGAATTTATTAAGGATAAAAAATTTGAAAATTTAACACAATTAAAATGCAAACTATTTGATTTTGTTAATTGATACAACAATATTCGAATTCACGGCAACTTAAATTATTTAACACCCGTTGAATTTAGAAAATGACAATCTACATAAAAAGTGTCCTAAAAAGGGTTGCCATTCCAGTGCGTCCATTTTTCTATAAAATATTTACAAAATAAAAAGAAAGAACATGATGTTCTTTCCCTACTTAAATTTTATATCCACATTAATTTTATTTAATAAATTAAATTAATTGAGCAATTTTTACAGTAATATTTTTTGTGCCTTCAAGTTTTTCTTCACCAGCACCACTTGCTTTAACTTCTACACTTACAGTAAGATCATTTTTTAAACTAGTTTTAGCATCTAATTCATTTCCATCTGTTTTTTTCACAATAATTTCTAAATCAACGGCTTCAACAGCAGTTCCATTCGGTAATTTTTTAACTACTTCTAAAATTTTTGCTTCAACAGCAGTTTTAATTTTAGCATCACTTGTATCGGTATTTTCAGTGGCTTCAACAGTTATTGCAGAATCAATTGCTTCTAACGCAGTTAAATCTGCTTTTACCACTACTGGTGTAATTTTAGCAATTTTTACAGTAATATTTTTTGTGCCTTCAAGTTTTTCTTCACCAGCACCACTTGCTTTAACTTCTACACTTACAGTAAGATCATTTTTTAAACTAGTTTTAGCATCTAATTCATTTCCATCTGTTTTTTTCACAATAATTTCTAAATCAACGGCTTCAACAGCAGTTCCATTCGGTAATTTTTTAACTACTTCTAAAACTTTTGCTTCAACAGCAGTTTTAATTTTAGCATCACTTGTATCGGTATTTTCAGTGGCTTCAACAGTTATTGCAGAATCAATTGCTTCTAACGCAGTTAAATCTGCTTTTACCACTACTGGTGTAATTTTAGCAATTTTTACAGTAATATTTTTTGTGCCTTCAAGTTTTTCTTCACCAGCACCACTTGCTTTAACTTCTACACTTACAGTAAGATCATTTTTTAAACTAGTTTTAGCATCTAATTCATTTCCATCTGTTTTTTTCACAATAATTTCTAAATCAACGGCTTCAACAGCAGTTCCATTCGGTAATTTTTTAACTACTTCTAAAACTTTTGCTTCAACAGCAGTTTTAATTTTAGCATCACTTGTATCGGTATTTTCAGTGGCTTCAACAGTTATTGCAGAATCAATTGCTTCTAACGCAGTTAAATCTGCTTTTACCACTACTGGTGTAATTTTAGCAATTTTTACAGTAATATTTTTTGTGCCTTCAAGTTTTTCTTCACCAGCACCACTTGCTTTAACTTCTACACTTACAGTAAGATCATTTTTTAAACTAGTTTTAGCATCTAATTCATTTCCATCTGTTTTTTTCACAATAATTTCTAAATCAACGGCTTCAACAGCAGTTCCATTCGGTAATTTTTTAACTACTTCTAAAACTTTTGCTTCAACAGCAGTTTTAATTTTAGCATCACTTGTATCGGTATTTTCAGTGGCTTCAACAGTTATTGCAGAATCAATTGCTTCTAACGCAGTTAAATCTGCTTTTACCACTACTGGTGTAATTTTAGCAATTTTTACAGTAATATTTTTTGTGCCTTCAAGTTTTTCTTCACCAGCACCACTTGCTTTAACTTCTACACTTACAGTAAGATCATTTTTTAAACTAGTTTTAGCATCTAATTCATTTCCATCTGTTTTTTTCACAATAATTTCTAAATCAACGGCTTCAACAGCAGTTCCATTCGGTAATTTTTTAACTACTTCTAAAACTTTTGCTTCAACAGCAGTTTTAATTTTAGCATCACTTGTATCGGTATTTTCAGTGGCTTCAACAGTTATTGCAGAATCAATATTTGTTAAGGTGATTAAATCCGCTTTGGTAACATTTTCTTTTGCTTCTTTTAATTCCGGAAACTCAATACTTTGTGATTTATGTATTCCTTTTAATTTTGCAGTTTCAGTTTTATTAACTGTAATATCAAAAGTTCTATCAAGAACATTTTTGCTTGTCAAATTATAAGTACCAGTAATTATTTTATCATTTTTTTCAATTTTAATACTATAATCAACAGTTAATTCAGCATTAGTAACAATTTGATCAATGGCAGTTTTAACAATTGTATTCACAACAGTAGTAATTTCGTCTGTTGTTACAGCAGTTTTGTCTTTAACATTACCAAAAGCTTCAGTTTTAGGGGATGTAATTCTTAATTTACTTAAGTTTCCTGTTTTTATTTTTGTTTGGTCATCTTTAGTACTAACATTACAGGCAGCAACAGCAAAAACTGGTGACATTGTAAATGCTAACGCAACTAGCATTCTTAACATATTTTTATTTGATTTTATCATCTATGATTAAACCTTCCTTTCATTCTTGTCTTTTAGTCATCTCTGAACTAACAACCATATTATAACTTGTTAATATAAAAATTATCTAAGATATTAATAATTTTTAAAACATCTTATTAGTACTCCTTTCCAATGAATAAATCAATTATATATATATATACATATATATCAATGGGTTGCCAATCTAGTTCCAAAATAAACATTATTTTGACTATCAACAGCTAATGATGAAATATGTCAATCAGAATTAGTAATTCTTATAATTTCTTCTTTAGAATTTAAATTTCTTTTGGCTCTGATTAAATTTTCTAAATTATATTTTATTTGTAAATTATTAATTTTATTATTTTCTAATTTAGTTTTTTGTTCTTGTTTTTCATAATGGCTATTGGCAACGATTCCAACTATTCCGCTACTTGCTATTGTTATAGTACTTAATAAACCAAGTAACTTTTTCATATTAATCAAATCCTTTTCATTAATTTTTACTAATTAATAAAATTTATAACACCTTTACCTTTACCTTTCTCCAAAAATTAATCTACAGTTTCTTTGCCTTAGAATTTCATTCTAAATCATTTTTAAAAATTTCCTGCATTATTTTATTTTAATTTTGTAGAAAACTCTTGATATTTCAATAAAACCTTGATTTTGCTGGGTTTTTAGTAAAATCGTGTTTTTACAAATCCCTATATTTAATAAGGGTTTTTTACCTTGTCAATTATTTTCTATAAAATTAAAATTATTTTATGATTTATCATCCCTTTTTAAAAAACCCTCTTGTGTTTGTCATAAGTCCGTGGTATATTATATAAGAAAACTAAACACGACTCTACCCGTATTTTAGAAATTACATTTTTACTATATAGTGTATAATATGTATTGTAAAATTAAATATTTTATGAAAACTAATATTTAAGGAGTGATTGAGATTAATGAAGAAAAAGATAGTTTTACCATTTGCTTTAGTGTTATCAATAAGTCCAATATTAACATCAGCAGCTTGCTCCAATAAATGAGAATTTATTGGTGATGATGGTTCGCAAGCACTTCTTGACCTTCCAACATTAAAATTTAAAAAATTAAGTGATTTTTCAGGAAAGTTAGATCGAATTTCAATTGATCAACTTTTCAATAATTTCATTAATAATAATGAAATTAAAAAAGAACAATTTGTTGAGTTTACTAAACGCTTACAATTATCTGTTCTTAAAACCAAAAAAAATGATCCGATATTTAAAAAAAGTTACGATAATATGATGACCAATTTAAGTAATTATATTGAAGGAATTTTGCATAAACAATGAGGAAATAATAAAACCAAAGAAGAAGCTAAAGAATATAAAAGATGGGGCGGTGAAGAAGGATTTAAAGATCACTTATTGTTAGATAATTCTACTCTCAATAATGTTTATGAAACTTTTCGAAAAAAATTTATTAATGACTTTCAAATTGATTATGATCGTTATAGTATCGAGCAAATTAAAAGAATTGCCAATGATTTAATAAAAAAAATCAACAGCGGTGGTGATAATTTTAAGATTAATTCATGATATGGCAGTAAAACAGAAACAGAAACTCGAAACCGAGCATTAAGAAAAGCATATGAACTTAATGATAATAATGAATTAAAAGAAAAAATTGAAAATCTTTTCAATAATTTTTCTATCAAACCAAGAAATCTTATTAAATTTAATGAGTACAATAAAGTAATGATGAACCCCGATTCTCAACAATCAAATAAATTAAGTAAAGAGCAAAAATTTATTGCTGAACAATGATATTTTAACTTAAAACCATTATTAGTTTCTCAAATTAATTTTAAATATGATGGTAAAGACAAAAATGGTTTAAAAGACGGTATTGAAACAAAAGATTTTAATGAAAATAAGAATTTAAAAAATATTAATGATTTTTTAAATGATGCTAAAAGTAAATCTTTTGAACAATTGGCTGATTTATATAGCGATGATAATAAAACATCCTTTGGTCAATTACCTAATTTATTAACTTTAGATAGTTCTAATGATAAATTTAGTCCAATGTTTAAAGCAGCGGCTTACGATTTAGCATACGATGGTACTGAAAACGGAAGTATTCCAACTGACTTTAATGCCCTTTTAAAAGATTTAGATGATGAACGAAAAGATAGTAACCAAACTATTATTTTTAAAAAAATTAAAATTGGTAATGATAAAGTTGTTTTTATCGCTGATACGAATGAAGTGCGTTTTATTAAAATTAATGGTTATGACCACTTACGAGACGGTTATAATGCTGATGGTGATATTGGTGAAAATCAAGAAAGTGACGGCAAATATCCGGCAATAACTTCACCTGTAAATATGCGTCTTGCTAAAACTCCCTATTTACAATATTTATTTGATGAATTTAAAAAACGCATTGATGATAATCCTCAAAGTGAAAGTTCTGGTTTTAATCCTTTGAATGAAATTAAAACTTATACTGATTTTTCCCAAAATAATATTGATAATAATGAAAACTGATGATTTTGATTTTGAGATATTATGGCGTGATTAGAACGAGATAGTGATGACAAACCAAATAACGAATGATATAAAGAATATATTGAATTTGATCAAGATAAATGAAGTGCTATTTTAGGTAAAATATTTAAAACTTCTCGTTCTTCACTTTTAGGAACTAAAATTAATATTTTAAGTAAAAATCTAAATGATGAAAATGATGCCATTAATAAGATTCCTTCCAATAAAAATCAAACTATTGGAGCATTAATTGATGTTAATAAAGTTATTAATGATAACTTTATGAATAATAAAGATAACTTATGAATTATTAAAGGGATTACCCCCCCAACTTCTATTAAACCTAAAAACATCCATTCTTTAACAGGGAACCTTTATACATCAATAGAAATTGATAATTATTGATTATCTTTAGAAAAGAATAAACATTAAGATGAAAATACTAAAGAAATTAGTCAGTTTCACGAGTACAATTTTAATATCATTATCTCCTATTCTAACTGTTATTGCTTGTAATAAATCTAAAGACCGCATTGATACTAATATATCTGAAAAAACTCAAGAAGAACAATTTATTAAATTATCAGAAATAACTGATAAAAATAATATTACTGGAAAAGCATTATTTGATAAATTTAAAGGTAAGATTAGTGATTATGGTTTTAATGCTATTAAAGAGATTATTGCTCGTAATGAGTTTGTTACGATATATGCGAAAATACGAGGCAAAAAAATTGAAAACTTATCTGAGACAAAAATTACCGATTATTTGCAAGAATTTGATAACCTTTGAAACCAAATAGCAGGTGATAAATTGTATCAAGAATACTTAAAAGCAAGATTAAATAATAGTTTCTTAGAAGCAACAGTTAATAAACAAGGATACAACATTCAGCAATCATCCGAATGACACATTTTAGGAACTTGAGATGAAAAAAAAGATGAGGCCTATATTGATACAATTCAACCAAGCATTGATGATTTAATGACAGCCGAAATCACAAGCGCCAACAATGAAACCATAAATTATAAAGTTAAAGTCCGCGAGCGATTTGCTGATTACTATAATGCACAAATTAAACCTACTATTCTTGATAATTTAATGACAATGACTTGATTACAAGATCGAATTTTTGAATTAAAAAAAGACGGTAGTTATTATTCATTACCAATAAGTTGAACTGTTCCTAAAAGTGTACAAACATTTGATTCAGGTGATGTTTGAGATAGTAAAATAAAAATGGTTTGAGAAGTAAAAGTTAAAAAGGAAAATGAAGCAAATTTACCTAACGATGATGTTATGTTAATTCCAGATAATGATTTCAAAAATAAATTTAAACCTAATAATAATGAAGTAAAAACAATTTTTGATCCAATATTTAATATGGCCGGCTTCCGTGGTTTTATTGCTTATGGTAATGATAATAATCCTTATGGCGACAACACAATGGAAGATTTTTATAAAAAGCAAGTGAAAGATAGACAAATTGTTGGTTTTGCTAGTAGTAAAACTCCTAATAATTTTGAAATAAATAAATTTTATACTAAAGACCGCCGTTATGTGTCTAAAATTTATGTCCTCCCAATTTTTGTCGCTGATTTATTTAAAGGTTATAAAATTGATAATGATAAGGAAATCCAAATTGATAAAGATATAGAATTTGAGTGAAAAAATAATATTAATAAAAATGGAACTAAAAAAAATAACAAACGCAATAATACCGCAATGCAAACTCTTCCCAATAATAAAAAAGCATCATTAATTAATGAATTATTATTTACAATTTCCAAAGATGATAATTTAAAAAAGAATGCCGCTCAATATTTATATACAAAATACATTGTAACTAAGAAAAATATTTATGATAAAAAGATATGAGAAAATTTATCTACTTACTTCCAAGATGAAGAAGATGATTAATTTACTAAAAAAGAGAACTATTAAATGAATGAACAATCTTGTTTATTTTGCAAAATAATTTTGCACCAAATTCCTAGTTATATAATTTATGAAGATGAACATACAATTGCTTTTTTAGACATTATGCCCGTTGACAAAGGACATACCCTAGTAGTTCCTAAAATTCATAGTACAAATTTTATTAACACTAATGATGACATCATTTCTTTTGTTAATATTACTGCTAAAAAAGTAGCTAAACAAATTGAAATTCAACTTAATACTTCAGCATTTAATTTTATTTCTAATAATGGTATTCTTGCTGGACAAACTATTGAACATTATCATTTACATATTATCCCTAAATATTCTTTCTACAGTGGTTTACAATTACCAAAAAATCAAATTGTTGTTGACAGTAAAAAACTAACAACATTGCAAAAAAACTTAAGATTAATTAAAAAATAATTCCTAACAAATCTAGGAATTATTTTTTAATAACGATTTAATTTTTATCGTCAAAATAATTGTGACGATAAAAACTACGATTTTCTAATCCTCCGATGCGTTGTGAAAAAGATTCCTTTTCAACTTGTTCTAATCCACTATCAATCGCATAAATTCTCGCATCTAAATTATCAATATGATGCAAAATTTCTGCTTCCATAATTTGTGGCAAAACCGGAGAACCATATTCATTTTTACCATGACTTGCTAAAACCATATGTTGTAATAAAAATACTTGTTGCATATCTAATTGTAATTTCTCGCCAATGGTAGCAATTTCACCAGCCATAATTGAAATATGACCTACTAGTTTGCCTTGCAAACTATATTCAACTGTTAAATCGCCTTGCAACTCCTTAGTTTTTCCCATATCATGTAAAATAATTCCCGCATATAATAAACTTTTATTAATTTTACGATCATTATAAATTTCACAAATTGCTTTTGCTGTTTGTAACATTGTTAGTGTATGTCACATTAATCCTGAATGAATATTATGGTGATGTCTAGCCGCCGCTTGAGAAATTTTAAAACGAGCTTGTTGCTTGTTTAAAATTTCTTCAACAATTTGTTTTCAAACATTATTTTTAATCTCTCCAATAAACTCATTAATTTGTTCCCACATTAAACTTTCACTAACTGGAGCACTTTTAACAAACAAATTAAGATCTGCCTCTTGTAAAGGAATAATTTCATAATTATTAATTTTAACTTGTAAACTTCTTTGATATTTTGAAACTAAACCATTAATTTCAACAATTACTCCTGCTTGTAATTTAATTGTATCCTCGCGTTGTGAATTTCATAAGCGCGCTTCAATAAGTCCTGTTTTATCTTTTAAAGTTACTGTTAAATACGTTGCTCCATTACTTGCTGTTCCTTGATTAACTTTTTCAACTAAGAATTTATCAAGAACATTACTATTTGCTTTTAAATCTTTAATCATCTAATTTCCCTTTCTTTAAATGTAAATAATTTTTTTCTAAATCAGAAAACATTAATTCCATTTTTATTTTTGCTGCTTTTACTGATTTATCAACACAAACAAAATAAAATTTAATTTTTGGTTCAGTACCACTAGCTCTTATCGCCACTCAAGAACCATCACTAAAATAAAATTTTAATAAATCTTGGGGTGGCATATTATATAAACCTTGTAAATAATCTTCTTTTTTTTCTAATTTAATATTATTTAAACTAACAATTGAATCTTTTCTTAACTTTGCCAAAATGGTTTTAATCGCTTTTTGACCACTAGTACCTTTTAAAACAACATTAACCGTATTAAAGTAAAAATACCCATATTTTTGATAAATATCTTCTAAAACATCTACTAATGACTTATTTTGTTGGAGATAGTAATTACAAGCCTCAGCAACAACCATTGCTGCGGCAATACCATCTTTATCACGAGTTAAATCTTTAACAACATAACCATATGCTTCTTCAAAACCAAAAACAAAATTTATATTCCGTGTCTTTTCTTTTGCCATTTCATTACCAATTCATTTAAAACCAGTTAATGTTTTAATAACTTTACAACCATAAGATTTTGCTACCAAATCACTTAAATGACCAGTAACAAAAGTATTATACATTACTGGATTAGATGGCATAATTTTTTGCTGTTGATAATGACTTAATAAGTATTCCAACAAAATTAGTGCTGTTTCATTACCATTTAATAAAAAATACTCGTTATGATGTAAAACTGCAATACCAATTCTATCACTATCAGGGTCATTAATAATAATTAAGTTAGCATTATTTTTTTTAGCATATTTAATAGCTAATGCAAAAGATTCAGCAACTTCAGGATTAGGTGATGATGTATTACTAAAATTAGGATCAAAATCTCATTGTTCTTTAACAGGAATTACTTCATAATTACTGCTTTGTAAAATATTCATTACTCAATCACGACTAGTACCGTGTTGATTAGAAAAAACTATTTTAATATTCTTTTGTTCATGAGGATAAAATTGTAATGCTTTAACATCTTTAATATATTCTTCTTCAACAATAATTGGAACAGTTTTTATTAATTGTTTTTGAATTGGTTTTAGTGGTTTAAAAACATCCTCAATAGCAATATTTTCCATAGTATCACTAACTTCATCAGTAACAACTGGTAAAAATTGACAACCATTTTTATCATAAATTTTAAAGCCATTATATTCTGGCGGATTATGACTAGCAGTAATTACGACTCCAGCTAAAGCATTTAATTTTCTCACACTATATGATAATAATGGTGTTGGTCGTAAATCATTATTAGTAAATAAGTATACCGGGATGCTATAACTAGTAAAAATGTTAGCTACTTCTTGACTAAATTCTAATGAATAATGACGATTATCATGAGCAATAACAATTCCTTTTTGTAATTCATCCATTTTATAATTTTTTTGTAAATATTGAATAAAAGCAATTGTTGCTTTCCTAATATTATAAATATTCATTCTTGCAATGCCAGGACCAATAACCCCGCGAATTCCTGCTGTGCCAAAACTTAATGAATTACTAAAAGCATCAATAATTTCTTTTTTATTCATTGCAATTAATTGTTCTCTTAATTGTGGTTCTAAATCATTATTATTTAATCATTTTTGGTATTCTTTTTGATACGCCATATTTTCCTCCTATTAAATTGTTAATCTCTATTAATTTTACTATAAATTAAAGCAATATCTTATTTTTAATTTATAAATGGTCGCTTTTAGTTTTCTTAGGTATTGCTTTGAAGAAGTAAAACAATCAGCTAATTACATTATTTAATTACTAAACTAACTCTGCCCTTTTGTTAGAACGCATAAAGTTTTGTTAGATAGGAAAAGGTTTAAATAATTTTTAATGAAAAACAACGATAATTTAATTATCATTTTATTTAAAAAATAAGTAATAAAACAAAATATTTAATATCAACAAACAAAATCTCAATAAAAGGTTATAAAAACTAAGGAAAACGCTTATAAAACAACATTAAAATAAGTTTTTACAACAAAAATCATACATAAGAAATATATACTTAATTTGTATATTGAAATTTATGGGACTGTACAATTAACTGTGTCTCTAAGTAATTAACTTAAATTCACTCTGCTCTGTCCTCAAATTTTATCATTAAATGTGAAATTGCACGGTCGCGTTTAGTTTTCTTAGGTATTGCTTTGAAGAAGTAAAACAATCAGCTAATTATATTATTTAATTACTAAACTAACCATACCCTTCTTGTTATTGTCATTTTTATTCTTTTTCATTTTATCATATTATTGAATTTTTACACAATAAAAAATTATTAATTTTATTAAATTTTAACTAATATTTTTACTTACTTAAATGTAATATATTTATTTGTATATACAATGTTGCCTTTGCTGATTCAACTATCATCATTTTTATTATTATATTTATTTCATAATGAATTTTTATATATTTCTTTTCTGATTTCTATTTCTGAATTAATGTTTTCATTAATATAATGTAATACATTTAATTTGTTTAAATTTGCCATTCTTAAATGTTGGATAGGCTACAATAAGTTGGACCATAATTATATAGACTTCGAAATTATTAAGAAAGAAGGAATATAAAAATGGGAAATAAAACCTCATACTCTGAAGAATTTAAAAAACAAATTGTCATGCTATACAAAAATGGCAAAAGTGTCATTAATTTAGGGAAAGAATATAATTTACCAAAACCAACTATTTATAGTTGAGTTAAAAATTATAATAATTCTGGTTCATTTAAAGCAAAAGACAATCGCACACTAGAAGAAAATGAAATAATAACTTTACGAAAAGAACTTAAAGACTTAAAAATGGAAAATGACATTTTAAAGCAAGCCGCACTGATAATGGCCAAAAAATAACAATAATTAATAGCAATAAGAAAAAATATTCGATAAGAAAAATGTGTAAATTATTAAATATTTCAAAATCCAATTACTATTATCAAATTAATAAATACACAAGGAAAATAGCGAATAATTATAATCAAGAAATTATCAGTGCATTTAACGAAAGCCGCCAAGTCTATGGAGCCCGAAAAATCAAAGTAGTATTAGCTCATAAAAGTATTAACCTATCTAGACACAAAATTAGAAACATTATGAAAAACAATAATTTGATATCAAAGTACACAAAAACAAGACTTAAATGCAAAAATATTCAAGTAAATAATGATCCAGTAAATAACATTGTAAACCGAGACTTTAATAATAGAAAAATAAATGAAATTATCGTTAGTGACTTAACTTATATAAAAGTGGGTTTTAAATGATTTTATGTATGTCTCCTAATTGATTTGTATAATCGCGAGATTGTTGGTTATAGTTCCGGACCAAATAAAAATACGGAGTTGGTTTATCAAGCTATTATGCGAATTACTAGACCATTATCAAAAATTGAAATATTTCATACCGACCGAGGTAATGAGTTTAAAAATAATATAATTGATCAATTATTATCTACATTTAAAATTCAAAGATCATTGAGTGCGAAGGGTTGTCCATATGATAATGCAGTTGCTGAAGCAACTTATAAAGTTTTTAAAACAGAATTTATTAATGGTAGAAAATTCAATGATCTTGCACAATTAGAACTTGAATTATTTGATTGCATTAATTGATACAATAATCTTAGAATTAGAATACATGGCGGTTTAAATTATTTATCTCCAGTTACTTTTAGAAAACAAATGTCTATATAAAAATTGTCCTAAAAAGGGTTGCCAATCCATGTAATAAGTTATTTAAATTCTTATGATTATATATTCTCGCCCCACATCCTAATTGTTGTTTTACCAAATGTGACACATCACTTTCAATGCTACAACCAATATTTCATTCTAAATTTTGATGATGAATACCAATACCTTGCTTATTATTACTGAAATAATTACTCGCCTTTCTTAAATTTGTTTTAATATCTTTATTTAATTCATTTTTAGCATCATTACGAATGGTTTTGATTAATTCTTGATGATTTCCATCCTTATATAATTCAATTCAATTATTTAGTGTTGCTTTGCGATTTTCAAAAATAATATTAATGCCGTTTGCTGTAATTTTTTAATAGCGCGATAACCATCTAAAATATATCTAACATTACCAAAACTATTGGCAATTTCTCTAATTCAAGCATCACCATCACCACAAACAATTATTTTGTCATAATTAATATTTACATAATGTTTTTGCAATTCTTTAATCAATAAATCACGATAATCCATCGTATTTATTCGTTTACCAACTTTTAACATTAGAAAATGACCTCGTTTGTTTTCTAATTCTCTGCGAGCATTTTTGTATTTTTTTTCTTTATGTCCGGCATGAAAAGTAACTAAACGATTCTTTGGTCTTGTTTAACTTTATGGTCTAATATCGCTAAAAATGCCTCATCTAGTTGAATGTATAAATCCTTATTTTTGACATCAATTCTAGTTTTAGTTTCTTTTTCTGCTAGTTGAAAATATTCAGCAATATCGTATTTATTTAAAATATTTGAAATACTACCTTTTGAAATATAACAATGATTTAGAGCATCTAAAACATCGCGATCGCGTTTACCATCACCCAAAAGACTTAAAACTTTAAATTGAACATCAAAATAAATGCTTTGTTTGGACAATAAACCAATTTCTTTATCTAGTAAACATACATATTCAAATTTACCTGATTTTTGATTTCAATATTTATATCGGCGTTGTTTAAAAGTAACATCACCAAAAATTGTAATAATTGTTCTTGATGCAAAATGAACTACTTTATAACCTTGTTTTAAGCGATAATGATATTTATATAAGTATTTATCTAATTTCTCATATTCGTTAGCTAATTGTTCACATTTGTTGGTGTACATATTTTTATGGGTTGTGAATAAACTAAATCAATGCTTATTTTCTGGGGTTTTTAAATTATTATTAATTTCTAACATAGAAAAACCACCTTTCTTGGTATTAATTTTAATAAAGTTAAATTTCATTAGTTTATTTTTCTATTTTAATGATAATTTTTTTTAGAATTAGTATTTAATAACCTGAAAAAATGATAAAAATTCTTATTTTAATAAGTTATAATCAATTTGTATTAATTAGAATGTACAAATTTAAGAAAGGATGTTAATTGTTTGGTAAATTTTATTAATTAGTAAAAATTAATGAAAAGGATTTGATTAATATGAAAAAGTTACTTGGTTTATTAAGTACAATAACAATAGCAAGTGGTGGAATGGCGGGAATCGTTGCTAATAGTCCTTATAAAAAAGAAAAATTAGAAAATATTAATAATAAAAGACAAAAACGGAGTAATAACCAAAATAATAAAATAAATAGAACAAAAATTGTCATTACAACAAAGGGAACAATTTTATCTTCTGGAGTAATATTAAATAATAAAATGTATTTTGGTTCATGAGATCATAATGTTTATGAATATGATCCAGTAACAGAACAACAAAAAATTGTTTCTCGATTAAATGGCGGAGTTGATTCTAATGGTGTGGTTTTAAACAACAAAATATATTTTGGTTCACATGATAATAATGTTTATGAATATAGTGAATACTATTTAAATACAAATTTAGGACAAATTAATGATAATTCTGATAATGCAATTTTAAATGAATTAAATTATTTAAATCCTGATTTAGATATATCACAACTAGAAATTATTAACAAAACAAACAATTCGGCTATAGTAAAGATAAAAGATAATTTAAATAATAATATAAAAATACATTATTCAATTGATAATCAACAAAATAAAATTATTAATTTAAATGAATTAATTAAAAAAGCATTATTTTTTAAATTTCGTGATGAAAACCCTAATTTAAAATTTAAGGAAATAAAAGATATTAATATTGATAACTTAATGTTTTCTGAGATTTAAATAACCAACACTTCAGATTCGTTAAAATCATTTGACAAAAAAAGTGTTTGTTTTGAACCAATTAATTTTCCTAATATCTCTTCAAATATACAAAAAATTAAAATACCATCATGTGGTTATGAAACTAAGGCAAAATATTTATTTCAAATTACAACAGGATTAAACATAAATAACTCAAAAAATATAGTTAAGGGATGAAATTTAAATATTGATGACGAAATGATATTAACTGATTTTACAAGTTGAAATAAAAAAGCTTCTGAAATTAAAAATACATTATCAAAGGATTTTGATTTGTCTAACATAAATAAATAAGAACAAGAATTAATTTTAAATCGCGATTTGTTGCATTCACCAGAACAAGAATTATCTGTGGGGAAGAAAACAACGCCTTACAGCCGAATATGTAGTCAGACTACTTGTTATTAAAACTAATTTAAATTTAAAACAAAAAATTAATGGAACAATTACTGTTAAAATAATTGATGATAATAACGAAGAACAAACACTTACATTATCAATTAAAGAAAAAATGCAAATGATTACAAAAATATAATTTAATTTATTGCCTAACGAAATTACTATTAATGAAGATAATAGCATTACTTTTAATGGAAAAGCAATAATATCAAGAACAAGTGAAAATGACCCCAAGCCAATTTTTAATTTTCGTCCAATTTAATAAAAAATATTAAATTTATTACAAATAATAAGTTTGTTAACAACAAAACAAATAGTTTAATTTATTGTAAAAATAAGAAAAATATCCAAACCAGTAATTAATTAAAATTACTGGTTTTTATCAATTTATAGATAAGAGGGGACTGTACAATTAACTGTGTCTCTAAGTAATTAACTTAAATTCACTCTGTCCTCAAATTTTATCATTAAATGTGAAATTGCACTACCCCAATTTTGAATTGGCATCGTTCATTTCTTAACCATATTTTGAAATGCTAAATAAAATATTTTAAAAACTGATAAATCATTAGGAAAAATCTTTTTATTCTTAATTACTTTTCTTAGTTGACTATTAACAGACTCCATTGTATTAGTTGTATAAATAATTCTTTTAAATTCTTGAGGATATTCAAGAAAAATTATTAAATTATTTCAGTTATTTTTTCATGATTTAGTAATTTGTGGATACTTTTTATTTCACTTTTCAGAAAAATGATCTAAAGCAACTAACGCTATTTCTTCATTAATTGCTGTATAAATTGATTTTAAATCATTAGCTACAAGTTTGCGATCTTTGTAAGGAACAAATTTTAAACTATTACGAATTTGATGAACAATGCATAATTAATTGGTGCTGTGTTCCCGAAAACACAGCTTCTATTGCATCAGACATCCCAGTTAAATTATCACTACAAGCAACAAGAATATCTTGTAATTCGCGATTTTTCATTTCCGTAAGATTATTATTCAGTCAAAATTTGGCTCCCTCATTCTCGCTAATTCACATTCCTAAAATATCTTTTAAACCATCTAAATTAATTCCTAAGGCAAGATAAACTGCTTTATTTATTATTCGTTTATCTTGCTTTACTTTAACAACAATACAATCAAAATAAACAATCGGATAAATCTTCTCTAAAGGTTTAGTTTGATCACATTTTAACTTCTTCAATAACATCATCAGTTATTTGACTAATTAAACTTTCTGAAATTTCTGTTCCATGATAGAATTATTGCAATTGTGCTTTGATATCAGAAATTGTCATTCCTCTTGCATATAAAGAAATTACTTTTTGATCAAAGTTATCAAATTTTGTTTGTCTTTTTGGAATAATTACTGGTTCAAAAGTACTATTTCGATCTCTTGGTACATCAATTACGATTGAACCATTTTTAGTAATAATGGTTTTTTGTGTGTTGCCATTTCTTTTATTATGATTCTCATCAGTTTCAAGATGATCTTTAATTTCCATATTTAACATTCGTTCAGTTAATTTTCTGGTAAATTCCTGAAAAATATTATTACTTTTAAATAAATCTTGTGGATTATCAATATTTTCTAAAAAATAATCCACAACTTTATCAATTGCATCAGGTTCTTTTTTTTATTTTTTTTGTCATTTTCTGTTCTCCTTCATTTAAGTATAATTCAGAATGAATTATCGAGACACAGAATTTTGGACAGGCCCGATAAGAGAAAAAATGAAAAAATTGTTTAATGTAATTGCCGTCATAGAAAACCACCTTTCTTTGGGAATAATTTTAACAATGTTTGAATTTAGTTATTAAGGATTTTCAGGGACTATACAATTAACTGTGTCTCTAAGTGATTAACTTAAATTCATTTATATTTTCTAAAAAGTAATCTTTTGTAAGATTATTATTGGTTCAAACATTTAACTCTGTGCCTTGTGCTTTAATTGTTATTTTTTTGTTAATTACTCATTTATCATCTTCATTTTCTATTTTTGTTCCGTGTGTAGTTATTAATTGTCTAATTTCTTCTTGTTTGATCTGATTATTTTGAAATTTTTGTGTAAATAGGAAAGTAAAGTTGTTTAAATTTTTTAATTCTGGTAATTTTTCATTTAAACTGCTATTATCTTTTTTATATATTTGAACTCGCACAATTTTTGTATTTGAAATTCAAAACTCTACTTTTTCTAAGTTTTTGATTTCAAAATTATAAATTTTATTACTTTCTCTTTTATTTCTAATTAGTGATTGTGTTATTATTTCGTCGTTATTAATGTTTTGGGGAATGGTAAAAATGTTATTGAAACTAATAATTAACACGGTAAATATTTTCATAAACATTTTTATCACTCCTTTTTAAAATATTTTATTTTTCATTATTCTTTTAGCTTTAATTTTTTTAATAAGTCACTCAACGCCACAATTTATAATTACAGCTATTGTAATGCATATATCTAAATACCCTAGTATCATAAGCGAAATTAATGCTTCAAATTTTTCATATAATAATTTCAAATCATTAATTTCCAATTTTAAAAATGGAATGAAAAAGATAATAATCATAAAAATGTAAGGCGAAATTTTCCATCAATATTTTTTTAAAGAATTAATGAGTTTGTTTGATTTCATTTTTCAAAACTCTTTTTGCTTTAATTTTTTGAATAATAAAGCGGATTAATTTTTCAAATTTAAGTGCAAAATATATTGCTCCGCCTCATCAAAAAACAAATATTCCTGCCAGCATAATACTACTATTAAATTTGCCAAAGAAATCAACCATTTCTTTATTCACAAAATTATTAAATTCATTACTTGTTCCGGTTATTCATTTAGTATCAATTACTGTTAATGCACAAATTAATAAGCTTATAAAGATGAAAATGATACTTAACAATACTTTTAACCACTGCTTTTTAAAAAAATTTTTAATTCTTAATTTTAATGGCATTTTTTCTTTTGAATTATCTTTTTTAAATAATTTTGCTAAAAGTTTTTTCATTTTTATTCTCCTTTCGTGTTTAAAAATTTTTAATTTTTGGTTTTCAATTATTAAGTCTGATTTTTGATTAATATGAATAGTATTTTACCTTTCTAGTTCTAAAATTTCTTTATTTTTTTCCATTATTATGTATTTAAGAGTATTAACACTATTTTCTAATATGACATTAACAATTTTTAATTTGTCATTCTCTATTTCTAATTCTTGTTTTTTAGTTCATTTTTCCATTTTTTACCTACCTTTAATTACAATAAATAAGGCAATAAGTACACAAGTAACACCAAGAATGGTAAAAATTGGGTGTTGCGAAAATGTTCGTGCCGTTGGTTTAAATAGTTCTAAAATTATTAAATTGCTAGTAATAAACTTTTGGAAATTGGCAAGCCCTTCGCTAATATAGTTTGTTAAAGTTTCAAAATGACTACCAGCTAATAACCCAAGAACAGTTATTAAGATAAAAATAATAATTAGTTTAGACATTTTTAGTTACCTTATTTTGTTTTTATTGGTTGTATTTGTTTTTTAACTTTTCCTCACGCACTTAAACGCCCCTTATTTTTAACGGCATATTGGCGTTGTTTTTTCAAATTAACTTGTTGACTACCAAATCCAAGAATAATTGCCATAAGAAATTCTACAGCCAGCGTTAAGAATAAAGGAAATATTAATTGAATATTCGTTCCCGACACTTCTAAACTCCAAATTAAGTCAAAAACTTTATAATAAGGCATTTGATCCAGAAAGTCGGCCATTTTTGCGAGATTTTCCATTTTTTATTATTCCTTTTCTTTCATTTTTCTTAAAAATTTGCTAAATTTATCCATTTTTAAGTATTCCAAGTCTTCTAAATCAATTGCTGTGTCAGTATAGTATTTGTCTTCATAGTCAGGATTAACTTTTAAATTTAAGTAATCTCTTAAAAATGCTAGGTAAAAAGAATTGTAAGTGTTAAGTGTTGGTAAAGGAATTTTTAGTTTAAAAAAATAAATATCAAGTTCGGGAATATCACGGTATTTAATGCGACGACCTTTTTTATTATTTTTAGCATCAATTAAAGTGTTTCGTCAGCGTTCATATTCTTTAATGCTCGTAAAGGTGCCATAGATAACTTTTAAGTAGGGACGAAAAATATTAACGGGTTTTTTACGAATTCCCACAATTACATTATTAGCAATATCACGAACTTTAACTCAAATATGTTTATCTCTTTGACCGCCAGCCAGCACAATATGACCAAAATGCCGCGCCAGAGCAAAATACTCTTGGATACCGCTTTCTTCGTTTTTGGTATTATTTTTTTTCTCAATCAGTTCCTTCTAAAAATAAATTGGTTTTATCTCATAGAAGTAAGGTCTTATCTGACAATACCGGATAATTAAAGTCTAATAACCCCATATCCCCATATGTTCTAAAATTAATTTTTGGGTTTCTAGTAATGGAAAGGTTGAGGCGATGTGATATTTCTTCTTTTTTAGTAATTTTGATGCGTATACTAGAAAAGCGGTTTTTCCAGTTCCCAATGAACCAATCACAATATTTAATGGTGAATTTTTTAAGAAATTAATAACTTTGTTAATTTGTGTTAAATTACCGATTTTAAAAAGAAAAATTAAAATACAACCTGCTAAAAATAAATAGCTTGCAATGTTTTTAAAATAACCGTTGTAAATATATCAAATTGCTCCGCAATGTCATAAAATTAGAAATGAGGCGCGATTCAATTCAATAAAATGGTTATTTTTTTCTATTATTCATTTGCAAAATTTCATCTTGCACCTCACTTTATTTTTTTGTTAGCGGACTGACTGCGCCAAGTAATTTTTCAAACATTTTAAAGCAAATAAAGAATATTGCCAAAATAAATGGAAAAATGAAGATTCAGTAATCAGCAAAGAAGTTACCGACTTGTGTCATATTAACAGCAATAATTTCTCACATTTTAGTAAACGCTGTTATAATCGCGTTTCATAATTTAGTCATCGCATCACTAGCTGTTATTTTTGTTACTGCTGGTGCTTCTGTTAAGAAAGTTCCAATCATATAATCACCCCCTTTCTCTTTAAAACATTCATCATTTATATTCAAAGTTTTTCTTAAATATGTTAAAACCACGATTAACCTTAACACGATTATATTTTTTCCTAATTAATTTTGAATTTCTTTGGGAATGCATCACAATGTAACTTCTTGACATTAATTTTTTCCCTATCTAAATACTGATATGGTTTTCCAAAGTAGCATTAAAATAAATCACACCATAATCGCGGTTAAGAATCAAAAAGCAATGTTTGTTATTAAAAGTCAAAGCGGTGCTTTGGTTAAATCAATTTCTTTACCGCCACTAATATGAGTCGGAATAGTTATAATTTGAATAAATAAATTTCAGAAAGTTTGTTTAATTTATTCTCAATTAAATTCTTTTAAATTTACTGTCATTTTTTATCGCCCAAAAATCATTTTTATCGGTAAATACATAATTGAAATTAAGGCGAAAAGAAAAGTAATGATAATAATTAATCCGGCAATAAATGCAGCCTGTGCAGGCATTTTTTCTATCGAAACAAACAGTTTTAAGAATTCCATAATAATTTCTCAAAACATTATTTTTTATTTTCATTATTTTCTTTTGAATTAGGAGCTTTAACTCATTCCTCAAAGCGAGCAATAAATATCTTTTCATCTTTTGTGAAATTACCAGTATTATTTTTAATGACATTTTTATATTTAATTCGCATTTTTATTTTGGCATAAATTTTATAAGCAAAATATGCCAATAGCATGATGCAAATGATAATAAATATTATTCCAATCGCAATATTCATTTTTAAACTCCTTTAAAATAGTTATAATTTATATCTTTTTTGTTGTTTTCTTTTTCTGCAATGAAGAAACCTAATAATTCTTGCCCATTAATTAATTTGGTTTCATTTTCTTTTTGATTAATTGAAATTATTTGATATTTACTATCTTTTATTATTCCGATGCAAATAGAATTTTCATATTTTTTTTTATAAACAAATCGCTTTGGAAACCAAATGCCGATTTGTTCATTAAATCACGGAATTTTTGGTGCTTTAATAAGCATTGCGTTTTGCGCTTCTTTTAAGAGATATTTTTTAGTATTTAAGAAAATGTTTTCAATGTTTTTCATAGTAAATTATCTTTCTTATAGATAAACTAAGTTATATTAACTAAGTTAGTTAACTTAGTTTTTTAAACACTTATATATCGCAGATTTAAGTGTTTAACAAGCTTTGTTATTAAATTTTGTTTTTTTAATTAGATAAAGATTTTAATAATTTTAAACTTAGCATACCCTTATATAGAAATTTTTACACTTTAATATTCGCGCCCTACCTTTGGAACTAATTTAATAGCGTGTATATTTTTAGGAAACCCATCTATTCATTTTTTTATTGCAAAATGAAACAAATTGCTATAGCTAATAGGGCGTTATTTATTAACTGGTAAACTTCTTTTGGTTATTATGGCGACCACCTACAATTTATCGTGCTTTAATACATACCAACATTATTAATTCACTTGTATTTAATTTTCAAAGAACAAATTTTTAACACCTTATAAAATAAAAAGACAATCATTGCTGACTGTCTTAATATTTATTCAAATCTTTTCCCACCTAACAAAACTTTATGCGTCCAAATTGCACTACCCCAATTTTGAATTGGCATCGTTCATTTCTTAACCATATTTTGAAATGCTAAATAAAATATTTTAAAAACTGATGCGTTATTAGGAAAAATCTTTTTATTTTTAATGACTTTTCTTGATTGACTATTAATAGACTTTATTCTATTAGTTGTATAAATAATTATTCTAAATTCTTGAGGATATTCAAGAAAAATTATTAAATTATCTTAGTTATTTTTTCATGATTTAGCAACTTGGGGGTATTTTTTATCTCACTTTTCAGCAAAATTGTCTAAAGCAAGTAAGGCTGTATCTTCATTAATTGCTGTATAAATTGATTTTAAATCATTAGCTACCAGTTTGCGGTCTTTGTAAGTAACGAATTTGATGAACAATACATAATTGATGTTGTGTTTTTGGAAAAACAGCTTCTATTGCATCAGACATCCCAGTTAAATTATCACTACAAGCAACAAGAATATCTTGTAATCCGCGATTTTTCATTTCCGTAAGATTATTCAGTCAAAATTTGGCTCCCTCATTTTCACTAATTCACATTCCTAAAATATCTTTTAAGCCATTTATATTAATTCCTAAGACACAAGATAAACTGCTTTGTTTATTATTCGTTTATCTTGTTCTACTTTAACAACAATACAATCAAAATAAACAATCGGATAAATCTTCTCTAAAGGTTTAGTTTGTCACACTTTAACTTCTTCAATAACATCATCAGTTATTTGACTAATTAAACTTTCTGAAATTTCTGTTCCGTGATAGAATTCTTGTAATTGTGCTTTGATATCAGAAATTGTCATTCCTCTTGCATATAAAGAAATTACTTTTTGATCAAAGTTATCAAATCTTTTTTGTCTTTTCGGAATAATTACTGGTTCAAAAGTACTATTTCGATCTCTTGGTACATCAATTGCGATTGAACCATTTTTAGTAATAATGGTTTTTTTCTGCCATTTCTTTTGTTATAGTTATCATCTGTTTCGAGATGATCTTTAATTTCTGCATTTAACATTCTTTCAGTTAATTTTCTGGTAAATTCCTGAAAAATAGTCTTGCCTTTAAATAAATCTTGTGGATTATCAATATTTTCTAAAAAATAATCAACAACTTTGTCAATTGTATCAGGTTCTTTTTTTATTTTTTTTTGTCATTTTCTGTTCTCCTTCGTTTAAGTATAATTCAGAATGAATTATCGAGACACAGAATTTTGGGCAGCCCCTAATTTTTTTTATAGTAAATGATTATTTTTTGTTTTTTAAAAAATACCTAAGAAAATTAAACACGACTGATAATCTTCATCATAATGACTTAACTTATTTTTAAAAGGTCGGGTTATACTAATAGTTAATCGCATCATTTTTGATGTTTTTTAACCAGTTTGATTATTAATAATTTCTGGCGGATTAACAATTCTTCCTACTAAAACAAGATTATTTAACATTATATCACCCACCCCCCATTTTATTGTAAAAGATAACACCGATTTTTAAGTTAAAAGATATTACTGTTGTATATTTATAATGTTAATATCACCATTCCAACAGCATATTCTTTTTCATGACTAATTGATAATCAACTATTATGTTCAAATCCAATCCATTGCAATTGTTTATTTACTAATTGAATATTAACTTCACAAAAAGGTAAAATCTCATTAGCATTATTTATTGCTTTATACAACGCTTCTTTTAATGCTCATCTTCCTGCTAAAAATTGTTTTTTTTCGGTTTCACTTTTAATTGTTTGTAAATAACTAATTTCTTCTAAATGTAATACTTTATTAATAAATGATTTTTTTAATTGTATTCGTTTAATGCTGACAATATCAATTCCCACCCCTTTAATCATTTTTATTACCATCCTTTTAAAATAATATTATTTAAATTATAACAAAGAAAAAATTTATAAATAAAACTCTTAATTAATATTTTGGGTTATATTTATATGCCAACAAAAATTATGATAATATTTAAGAGTGAAAAGAAGTGAATATGATGAAAATTTATAGTTTACAACTGAGTGAAGAAAATAAAAACCAAGTAATAACCTATTATGATGCCTATAAAGTGCCTTTTAATAATTCTAACATTATTGCTAAATACAAATACCATAATATAACTATTTTATTATATCGTTCTTTAAAAATAGTTTTTCAAGGTAGTAACGACGAAGAAGTTAAAACACAATGAAACAAATGAAAACCAGATATGATATTAAAAGAACAAATCAATATTATTGGTAGTGATGAATCAGGCGTTGGTGATTTTTTTGGTCCCTTAGTAGTAACAGCCTGTTATATTAAAGAAAAAGATTTAGCGATAATTAAATCATTAAAAATTCGTGATTCTAAAGTGTTATCAATAATGCAAATTAATATTATTGCTAAACAATTAATCCAACAATTAGAATATAGTACTATCATCATTAATAACCGTCAATACAACAAGTTATATGAAATATATCAAAACAGTCATATTTTAAAAACCATTGGTCATCATCAAGTAATAAGAAAACTTGCCAATAAAGTTAACTGTAAAAAAATAATTATTGACCAATTTGTTAACAAAAAAAAATATGAAGAATATTTGAAAATTCTTAATGTCATCGATAATGACTTAAAGTTATCATTTACGATCCGCGCCGAAGATAAATTTCTTGCTGTCGGATGTGCTGCCATTATTAGTCGTTACTTCTTTTTAAAAAGTATTAAACAACTAGAACAAGAATATAATCGGATTTTTCCTTTGGGAGCTAGTGCAATCGTTGACAAAGCCATTGAGGAAATAAAACAAGATGGTATTGAAGATAAGGCAATCGATTTTGGAAAATTACATTTTATAAATTGAAAAAAAATAGTAAAATAGGTTAATAATGATGAATATACCCATCAAGGAGAAAAAATATGAATCCCAATATTTATAATCTATTAAATAAATATGCTGATGATCATAACAAACTACAATTAGATTACTATGTAATATCTTTCTTTAGTAACGCGCCCGGATTTCTCGGAGCAAGTACTTGATTTCAAATTCAAGCACAAGGCAAAGTCTTACATACAAGAAAAATATATAATTATTTAATTGATCGTGATGAAATACTTATTGTAACCTATCCCTATCCTTTATCCAACCAGATCAGTGCATCTTGCTTTAAAATATCGTTTTCCATTCGTAATTGTTTTAATTTTTTTCGTAAGTAAATTAATTCATTTTCTTCATTACTTTGATTATTTTTTGCTTTAAAAGAACCAGAATTATCGAATGATTTTATTCAATTATAAATAGCAGATTTTGAAATACCATATTAATTAATAATTTCAATAATGCTTTTTTCGTTTTGATAAAGCATGAAAATTTATTTTTTAAATTCATCTGTATCTGTATATGAATTTTTGCCTATTTTTATATTCTTACTTTCTTAATAATTTTATCTTATTTTGAAAGTCCACATAAATATGGTCCAACTTATTGTAACCTATTCATACTAATTTTAAGTATATTCAATAAATATCAAGAGTTTTCTACAAAATTAAAAAATATTGCAATAAAATGAAAATAAATTATAATTAAAAATATAATATATAGAATTAGAAAATATTATAAATTAATAAAAGAGTAGAAAGGTGGTAAGATGATAAATATCTTAAAATGTTTTATAACAATGTTATTAACTGTTGCTCCTGTTTTAAATGTAGTTGCTTGCAGTAAAAATAATGGTGATAGTAGTTCTGAACATTCTGAAGGAACAGCTATAGTAGATCCCATTATCCAGGCCAAAAATTTAATTAATGAAGAAATATTGGATAAACATCGAGAAAAAATTTATACTGCTAATAGTTTAGGATTAAATGATTCCCAAATTAAAAGTACTATGATTCCATTAGTTGATCAGGCACAAGTTGGAAATTCAGTTGTGTATTTAGGAAATAATGAGCAAATTAGTGAACAGATTTTGAGAATATTGGAAAATGAATTAATTGGTTCTATTAACAGGAAACTTAAAGAAAAAATGATTTATTTTGCAAATATAAGTACTCCGACAAGTTTTACTAAAGATAGATCTAGATTTATAGTAACAAAAGTATCTTTTGACCAAATGATTAAAGTTCTTGGCGATTTAAAAAATAAGAAAGCAGATAATTTAACTAGTGATTCAGATAGTAATAGTTATTATGTTTATAAACTACAATTATCAATTGAACTTGATTTGGTTTTAAAGCAAGGTCAAACTACCCATAATATTTATCTTGATATTTATTTAACACAGGATAAAACTACTTTTGATAATAAGGTTATTGAGTTAACTGGGTTAGTACGAAAACATGTCAAAGAGAATGTTGCCTTTGATTTAGAAAATTTGAAATTTCAAGCTTTAAATGAAAAAAATATAAAAAAGCAAATCTTAAACCAAATTAATAGTAATGATGAAGAAAAATTAGTTATTTCTAATACTGGTTTAAAAAGAAATCTATTAATAAATTCTTTAAATTCAACAACAAATTCTAGGGAATATTTGGAATTTTTGAAAGTTTCTGATGGTACAGAAATGAATACTAAAATAAAAAATTTTATTACTAAAGATAAAGAATTTCAGATATATAATTCTGATTTTGCTACGGCGCCGGATGATAAAATGATTTTATTGGGAAGTTTTGATTTTACTTTTTGAAATTCTACTTATTTTGATTTACCATTGCAGAGAATTGAATTAAAGGATAACAAAATTACAGTTTCTAAAGGAGCATTTGAGACACATTTATTGAATATTAGTGAAGTTTTGAAATATTATTTTTCAAAAGTTTTTTCTGAAAAGAAAAAAATTAGGAATGCTAGTCGCAATTCTATATATTTGATAGTTCCTTTATCTGTATGAAAAAAATATATTGACTTAACTGATGGTGCTGATGACAATAAGGTTTTTAATAGGGGTAAAAAAATGAATAAGATTTTTCAAGAGACAATTGAAGAGCATAATAAAAAATTATTGCAAGGAAGTTCATTTAACTTTAATAAATTTAAGATTTTTACATTTAAGTCTTTGACTGATGAAATTAAAATAGTTGTTCATTGGGATTCAACGAAAACAATAGGTGCTTATCGAGGACATTCGGGGTTAAGCAGTACTTCTGCTCAATTGGAATTTGGTTTTTTTACTTTAAATATTATAAAAAATGATGATTTTTGATATGGTTTAGTGGTTTAGTGTGGAAACACTAATAAATATATAGATAGTATAAAAAAAATTTACTTAAGTTAAACTTAAGTAAATTTTTTTTATTTTTTGTTTAAAATTACAGGAATAATTAAAGGATTTCTTCGTTTTATTTTTGAAATATAAGGACTTAGAGTTTCTTTAATTTCTTTTTTGATTGCTCCAAAAGTAGGATGGTTACTAGCTAATACCTTTTTGATTGCTCTTGTTACAATGTTAATTGATTCAGCGATTAGAGCGCCGGAATCTTTAACATAAAATGAACCCCGAGAAATAATTGTTGGATTACATAGTAATTCATTAGTTTGACTATTAATGGAAACAACAACAGCAATTAAACCATCATTAGCAAGAATTTGTCGATCACGAGTTATTCTTGTTGTTAAACCAGAAGTATCTTTACCGTCAACATAAATTTCACTAGCTTCAATTCTTTTTCCAAGAATAGCTTTATCTTTGTAAAGATTAATTTGGTCACCATTGGCACAAATAAAGATATTTTCTTTAGCAACCCCAACGCTTTCTGCAGCTTGTCCGTGTGCTTTTAACATGCGATAATCACCGTGCATTGGCATAAAGTATGTCGGTTTAATTAAGGTTAGCATTAGTTTTTGTTCTTCTTGCGAAGCGTGTCCTGATGTATGTAAAGAATTAAATGAGGAGTTTTCTAAAACATTAGCTCCTAAGCGTGATAAACGATTAACAACCATTTCAACACTAGCTTGATTTCCGGGGATAGGACTAGAAGAAAAGATAACAGTATCGCCAGGAATAATAGAAATTGCTTTATGAGTTCCGGTTGAAATTCGTGAAAGTGCCGCCATTGGTTCTCCTTGGGAACCAGTACAAATAATTAAGATTTCATCTTTATGATATTGATCAGTTTCGTGAGGTTTGATAAATTGTTTATCAGAAATCTTTAAATGGCCCATTTCACGAATAATTTTAATAATTCGTTCTAAACTACGACCAAAAATTAAAATTTTGCGATTATATTTTTGTGCTACCTCAATAATCTGTTGAATCCGATGAACATTAGAAGCAAAAGTAGAAATTAAGATTCGTCCTTTGGCTTTTAAAAAGTAATCACTAATATTTTTAATAATTTTTGTTTCGGTCATTGTATAACCTTCAATTTCAGAATTAGTTGAGTCTGATAAAAATAAGGTAACACCGGCTTGTCCCATTTTTGCCATTTCTTCTAAATCTGCTTTATGACCCAATGGTGTTCAATCAAATTTATAATCACCAGTGGTAACAACTTTACCATTAGGAGTGTTAATAGCAATTCCAAAAGCATCAGGGATTGAATGATTAACGGCAAAATATTTAAGTTGAAAGTTTTTTAGAAGACCTTTCATTTTATTTTGGTCTTCATTGCTACCATCGATTTCAATGATTTTTGTTTTTTGACCAATATTAAATTCTTTTAATCGTTCACGAATTAATGCTGCCGCTAGTCTTGGTGCATAAATAAAGGGAATATCAATTTCTTTTAAAAGATAAGGAATACCACCAATATGGTCTTCATGACCGTGAGTAATAAATATTGCTTTTACTTTTTTGGCATTTTCTTTTAAATATGTATAGTCAGGAATAATTGCATCAATTCCTAGTAATATTCCTTCAGGAAATTTAACACCAGCGTCAATAATAATAATTTCATCATCGTGTTCAACACAATAAGTATTTTTACCAACTTCTTCTAAGCCGCCAAGGGCAAATACTTTAGTATTTCTAATATCATCAATGATAACTTCATTATCTTTGTTGTTAGATGTTTGATTTTCATTGAAGATTTCAATTTTGTTATTTAATTTGTTTTTTTGATTTGTTGTCATGAATTTTTTCACCTCACTCATTATTAAATAAAAAGTTTACTTAAAATCTCAAAAAAATTTTCGTAAAAATTTTTTTGTAAACATTTTATTCTTGGTTACCTTTATTTTAGGCAATGTTAGTTTATTTATTTACCAGTTGAAATATTTAGTACTTCGATTATAAGTATAACCAATTGTCATTCTTTTTTCAAGGTTCATTTTTGTCAATTAGATCATAGTATAAAATACCTTCTAAATGTTTTTGTTCATGTTGAAAAACAATTGCTTCATAACCATGAGCAGTAATCGTAACATTTTTTTTCTTTAAATAATCATAACCAGTAACAATAACTTTAAAATAACGCGGAACAAATCCTTCATGTTGATTATCAACGCTTAAGCAACCTTCACCACTTTTTAAAGCAATAATTTGTTCACTATGAGCTGTAATTTTAGAATTAATTAAGGCATGCTGAATAATAGTTTTTTTATTATTTTTATCAATTTGTTCAATATGAATATAATACATTTGTTTATTAGAACCAATTTGTGGGGCTGCTAAACCAACAGCAGGAATTAGTTTTAGTGATGAGTTTAATACTTCGTTTTGAGAAGTAATAACAAAATCAATTAGTTTTTGCATTACTAATTCATCATCTTTTGATATCGGAAATAATACAGGTTGACATTTTTCTCGTAATTTAATGTTATTGTCTTTAACTAATCATTCATTACTGGAATTGTTGTCTTGGTACATAATTTACTCCTTATTTTGTAGATTATAGCATAAGTTTTTAGTATAATTAATATATTATTTATTAGGTGAAAAAATTAAAATTATTGCAGGAAAGTATTATAAAAAAATCTTATTAGTTAAAAAATTACAACAACAAGACCAATTTTAAGTAGAATTAGAGAGAATTTTTTTAATGTTTTAAATAATTATTTTTATTATGAAAATAAAGGGGCCTTAGATCTTTTTGCTGGTAGTGGTAGTGTTGATCTTGAAGTATTATCAAGAAACAGTTAGGGCGCATAAAGTTTTGTTAAGTAGGTAAAGATTACTTATGACTTTAGAATACTGAAAAGAATATGGTACATATCGTGTTATTGCAAAAAATATAATATTAGTCATGTTAGTTGTATTTGTAATATCTTTTGAGTTGAAAATAATTTAATAAAAAATAGTCGCTTTCATATACCTGACAAAAAGATATTGTTGGAAAATAAGGGTACTAATAATAATTTATTAGCAATTGATGCTACAGAAATTTCAGTTGAAAGAATTAAAAAAAACTAAAATTATTATTTTCTGGTAAGAAAAGGCAAAATTCATTAAAATCGCAAATAATTATTGATTTATTTAGCAATAAAATTATTTCAGTAGATTTCTGTTGTGGCAGTATTCATGATTATAAGTTATTTTTAAAATCAAATACACTTATAAATTCAAAAATAGAATTAGTTGTCGATTCAGGATATCAAGGTTTGTAAAATATTCGTAAAAATACATTATTGCCAATTAAAAATAGTAAAAATAATCCTTTAAATCTAGATAAAAAGTAATATAATAGTTTTTTAAGTAAAGTTAGAATTGCCATTGAGCATGTTTTTGCTAGATTAAAAAGATTTAAAATACTAGTTTATCGTTATCGCAATAAGATTAAAAGGTTTGGATTACGATTTAGCTTAAAAAATTTTGGGACTGTACAATTAACTGTGTCTGTGTCTCTAAGTAATTAACTTAAATTCACTCTGTGTCCTCAAATTTTATCATTAAATGTGAAATTGCACTACCACTACCCCAATTTTGAATTGGCATCGTTCATTTCTTAACCATATTTTGAAATGCTAAATAAAATATTTTAAAAACTGATAAATCATTAGGAAAAATCTTTTTATTCTTAATTACTTTTCTTGGTTGACTATTAACAGACTCTATTGTATTAGTTGTATAAATAATTCTTCTAAATTCTTGAGGATATTCAAGAAAAATTATTAAATTATTTCAGTTATTTTTTCATGATTTAGTAATTTGTGGATACTTTTTATTTCATTTTTCAGCAAAATTGTCTAAAGCAACCAACGCTATTTTTTCATTAATTGCTGTATAAATTGATTTTAAATCATTAGCTACAAGTTTGCGATCTTTGTAATGAACAAATTTTAAACTATTACGAATTTGATGAACAATGCATAATAATTGGTGCTGTGCTTTTGGGAACACAGCTTCTATTGCATTAGACATCCCAGTTAAATTATCAACTACAAGCAACAAGAATATCTTGTAAGCCACAATTTTTCATTTCCGTAAGGGGGGATTATTAAGTCAAAATTTGGTCCCCTCATTCTCGCTAATTCACATTCCTAAAATATCTTTTAAACCATCTAAATTAATTCCTAAGGCAAGATAAACTGCTTTATTTATTATTCGTTTATCTTGCTTTACTTTAACAACAATACAATCAAAATAAACAATCGGATAAATCTTCTCTAAAGGTTTAGTTTGATCACATTTTAACTTCTTCAATAACATCATCAGTTATTTGACTAATTAAACTTTCTGAAATTTCTGTTCCGTGATAGAATTCTTGTAATTGTGCTTTGATATCAGAAATTATCATTCTTCTTGCATATAAAGAAATTACTTTTTGATCAAAGTTATCAAATTTTCTTTGTCTTTTTGGAATAATTACTGGTTCAAAAGTACTATTTTGATCTCTTGATACATCAATTGCAATTGAACCATTTTTAGTAATAATGGTTTTTGGTGTGTTGCCATTTCTTTTATTATGATTCTCATCAGTTTCAAGATGATCTTTAATTTCTGCATTTAACATTCGTTCAGTTAATTTTTTGGTAAATTCCTGAAAAATAGTATTGCCTTTAAATGAATCTTGTGAATTATCAATATTTTCTAAAAAATAATCCACAACTTTATCAATTGCATCAGGTTCTTTTTTTTTTTTACTTTTTTTATCATTTTCTGTTCTCCTTCGTTTAAGTATAATTCAGCAGAATGAATTATCGAGACACAGAATTTTGGACAGCCCCCTTAATTTTTTTTCAGGAATATATAATTTTGAATTAAACTAGTTATAGTTATGTACCAAGTCTAATAAGAAATCATACTACTAATTTTCTTAATTTTATTACTATTAAAATTATATTGTTTATTTTTAATAATATCTTTTAAAATATTAATTTTATCAACAGTATCAATAATAATAAAATCTTTTGTATATCCTAAAACCACAATATCTTTTCTTAAAACCCGAGCACAAAAAGCGTGATATGTATAAACTCATGTATCTCATGTATATTTAGATTCATCACCAGTCAATTCATTTAATCGACTTTTCATTTCATTAGCTATTAGCCGCCCCTTATTATTAAAAGTTACTGCTAAAATTTGATTACTACTACTAATAGATAAATTATGAATTAAATGAGCAATCTTATAAATAATAACTCTTGTTTTTCTACTTCCGGCACCAGCTATAATTCTATTAGCACCTTCACTACTTTAAAACTGCTAATTTTTGTTCTTCATTTAAATGGTTTATATTCATTTTCTACTCCTTTTATAACTCTTCAATTGATTTTAATTCTTTACTATCAATAGTTCCGGGTAAAGAATCTTGTAAATGAATATGAATTTTATTATCTTGTAATTTTTCTTTTTCCTGTTTTTCTTCTTGGCGATAACGAACATCAACAATATAAATTTGTAAATAGCGATCAAAGAATAATTGATTTTTAACATCAAACTTATAAAGTAACATTAAAGAACTATATCATAATAAATAAAATAATCCCATTAATCTTAATGTAATTGTTACTGTTAACGGTAAAGAATGTTGTGACTTAGTAATTACAAAAATATTTTGGTAATTAAAAATAAAAATTGGATATTTAAAAACTAAACTAATAAATAAATTACTAATAATTAAAACTACTCACGGAATAATTGTAATAAACAATTCCCGATATAATAAAGCTCAAATCCGAATTTTATTTTTACCTTCTTTGATTAATTTAAAGCGAAAAATAAATCTTGCTATTGTTCTACCTTGACAAAAATATGGCATCATAACAAAATAAGACATTAATAGTGACAATGCACTTAGATGATTGATAATTGCTTTTTGTCAATCATTAAGATATTGATTTTGATAAATTCCCCAAGTAATAATAAAAATTATCATACTGATAATTATATAATCAATCACTCTAGCAAAAATTACTTTTCAAAGTGTTACTAAAAAATATTGGGATTTTTTTCTTATAGTGTTATTGTCACTACTAATAGTTTTAATTTTCATAATATTAATTAAATAAAATTCTTTAAATATTTTTTTCAATCTTTAGCAACATCTCTATTGAACAAATCATCTGGTACTAAATTGAGATATTGATTTTTTTCTCAGTGAGGAAATCTTTTAGTGACTTTATTTGTAACTTCTTTAATAGATTTTTTAACTAATACTTTATTTTCTGTTGGAACAATAACTTTTAAAAATGTATAGTAATGAAAACGAACAAATGCATATTCTAATTCTTCAGTTAATTCTCGTGCTAAGTTAATTTGTTTATAATAGTTATAAATATGAACTCATTGTTTTAAAAAATCAAAACTATTAAAATTTAATAACGGCTCAATTTCAATATCTAGTAATATTTTATTGCTCGTATATAAAGTTTCAATTCACGGTAATATTTTATAAATAAATAATAAATCAAAACGATTAGAACGCCGAAAAGTAATTTTATGACTAGTAATAATCTTTCTTTTAAATAACTTATTAAATAGTGAATGATGAATTAAAGCAAAAACTTCGCGATTTAAAAGGGGATGATACAAATTATTATTTTTTAATCTTCGCGAAGAAACATGATGATAAACATTAGAATACTGAACCATAAATTCAATTAAATCAGGCTCATCATTATTATTAATTTCTTGCATAATACTTTCCATGAAATTATTTATTAATTTATATCCCGGTTGCAAAAACAAAACATAAGTTCCTTTAGCATTAAGTAATGCTAAATTTCAAGCATTAGCAGTTTCAATTTCTCTTCAACTACTAATAACTTTAATAATATCACTATGTTCTTGAAAGAATTTAGTAATATATTCTAAAGTATCATTTTTTGTTTTATCATCCACAATAATAATTTCATAATCTTTACCGCTTTGTTTTAAAACACTATTTAATGTTATTTCTAACTTATTATTGTCATTAGAACTAGTTAAAATAAAACTGATCGCCACCATTAATTATCACACTCCCTCAACATAATAATTATAACATTTGCCTTTCCTTTATATATACTTAATTAATTAATTATCATGGTCGCGTTTAAGTTTTCTTAGGTATTGTTTTGAAGAAGTAAAACAATCAGTCAATTATAATTATTTAATTACTAAAATAACCCTGCCCTTCTTGTTATTGTCATTTGGACGCATAAAGTTTTGTTGGGTGGGGAAATATTTGAATAAGTATTAAGGCAGTCAGTAATGACTGTCTTTTTATTTTATAAGGTGTTAAAATTTACTCTTTGAAAATTAAATACAAGTGAATTAATAATGTTGGCATGTATTAAAGCACGATAAATTGTGGGTGGTCGCCATAACCAAAAGAAGTTTACCAGTTAATAGATAACAATATATTAGTGAAAATTTAATAATATTAATAATTTTTATTGTGTAAAAATTCAATAATATGATAGAATAGTAATGAGTAAAAATGATAGGCCGCGTTTAGTTTTCTTAGGTATTTTTTAAAAAAGAAAAAATAATCATTTACTATAAATTATTTCAATATGATGCAAGGGACTGTACGACTGTACAATTAACTATGTCTCTAAGTAATTAACTTAAATCCATTCTGTCTTCAAATTTTATCATTAAATGTGAAATTGCACTACCCCAATTTTGAATTGGCATCGTTCATTTCTTAACCATATTTTGAAATGCTAAATAAAATATTTTAAAAACTGATGCGTTATTAGAAAAAATCTTTTTATTTTTAATTACTTTTCTTAGTTGACTATTAACAGACTCTATTGTATTAGTTGTATAAATAATTCTTCTAAATTCTTGAGGATATTCAAGAAAAATTATTAAATTATTTCAGTTATTTTTTCATGATTTAGTAATTTGGGGGTATTTTTTATCTCACTTTTCAGCAAAATTTTCTAAAGAGCAAGTAAGGCCTTCATTAATTGCTGTATAAATTGATTTTAAATCATTAGCTACAAATTTGCGATCTTTGTAAGGAACAAATTTTAAACTATTACGAATCTGATGAACAATGCATAATTGATGTTGTGTTTTTGGAAAAACAGCTTCTATTGCATCAGGACATCCCAGTTAAATTATCATTACAAGCAACAAGAATATCTTGTAAGCCACGATTTTTCATTTCCGCAAGGAAATTTATTTTATTAAGTCAAAATTTGGCTCCCTCATTTTCACTAATTCACATTCCTAAAATATCTTTTAAACCATCTAAATTAATTCCTATCCTAAGGCAAGATAAACTGCTTTATTTATTATTTGTTTATCTTGCTTTACTTTAACAACAATACAATCAAAATAAACAATCGGATAAATCTTCTCTAAAGGTTTAGTTTGATCACATTTTAACTTCTTCAATAACATCATCAGTTATTTGACTAATTAAACTTTCTGAAATTTCTGTTCCATGATAGAATTCTTGCAATTGTGCTTTGATATCAGAAATTGTCATTCCTCTTGCATATAAAGAAATTACTTTTTGATCAAATTTATTAAATCTTCTTTGTCTTTTTGGAATAATTACTGGTTTAAAAGTACTATTTCGATCTCGTGGTACATCAATTGCGATTGAACCATTTTTAGTAATAATGGTTTTTTGTGTTCTGCCATTTCTTTTGTTATAGTTATCATCTGTTTCAAGATGATCTTTAATTTCTGCATTTAACATTCTTTCAGTTAATTTTCTGGTAAATTCCTGAAAAATATTATTACTTTTAAATAAACCTTGTGGATTATCAATATTTTCTAAAAAATAATCCACAACTTTATCAATTGCATCAGGTTCTTTTTTTTTTTACTTTTTTTATCATTTTCTGTTCTCCTTCGTTTAAGTATAATTCAGAATGAATTATCGAGACACAGAATTTTGGACAGCCCCTATGTAAAAAATAATGATTTTTGTTGTAAAAATTTATTTTAATGTTGTTTTTATAAGCATTTTCCTTAGTTTTTGTAACCCTTTTATTGAGATTATGTTTGTTGATATTAAATATTTTGTCTTATTATTTATTTTCTAAATAAAATGATAATTAAATTGTGATTGTCTTTCTTTCAAAATTATTTAAACTTTTTCCTCCTGCCCCAACAAAACTTTATTCGCCTCTTTCAACGCTGTCATTCAGCATCACAAAACAAATCGCTATTTCAAAAATTACAAGAATTTTTAAAAAATTTAAAAATTGCAAAACACAAAAGATAACCAACAAAAACTTAATTTTTTAAAAAGGAAATGGCCGCACTTATTGAAGTAAAATATACTTGTTGCCGTTATAAACTGATTGCTCTTAAAATTAATAATAATTTTTTAATATTTGACTTGGTTCTGTATTTATATAATTAATTAATAAATTAAAAATGCCCCCTTGTTTGTTCTACAATAAATAATATTGTTTTGTTTATCAATAGCAAAACCATTTACTTTGCCTAGTGTTGATGTACCACTTATTTTGTATGCGGTTGTTTCTAATTGTTTTAAAACATAAACTCCGGTATCCGTTCCAAAATAAACATTATTTTTATATAAAGCAATAAAATTAACATATTCTTTATCTACCCCGTTAATTTTGATTAGTGTATCAGTATCTTGTTTTAAAACATAAGCTCCGGCATTCGTTCCAAAATAAACATTATCCTTACTATCGATAGATATTTTATTTAGATTCCCATTTAATTTATTTATAACTTTAGCTTCTGTTTCACCATTTTTTAAAACATAAGCTCCGGTATCCGTTCCAAAATAAACATTATCCTTACTATCGATAGATATTTTATTTAGATTCCCATTTAATTTATTTATAACTTTAGCTTCTGTTTCACCATTTTTTAAAACATAAGCTCCGGTATCCGTTCCAAAATAAACATTATCCTTACTATCGATAGATATTTTATTTAGATTCCCATTTAATTTATTTATAACTTTAGCTTCTGTTTCACCATTTTTTAAAACATAAGCTCCGGTATCCGTTCCAAAATAAACATTATCCTTACTATCGATAGATATTTTATTTAGATTCCCATTTAATTTATTTATAACTTTAGCTTCTGTTTCACCATTTTTTAAAACATAAATGCCATTACTGCGGGTAAAATATATATCATCATTAATATTATAAATTTTTCATAAAGAATTATGGTCATTTTCATTTATTGATAATATTTTTTTAATATTTTCTTTATTAATGGTTTGAATATTTGTCTCGTCATTAAAGTAAATATTATTATTTTTATCTATAGAAATATCTCTAATTACGTCATATTCTAGTTTTTTTGCTATATCACTACCATGTTTTAAAACAAATACACTAAAAACTGCTTTAAAATACACATCACCGTTTTTATCTATTAATATTTTTTTAATATTTTCTTCTATTTTTTTTTCTTTTTCATATATATGAATATTTCTTACATTTTTTAGATTATCATCTTCTATTTTACTACTACAAGAAATAATATTGCTTACTCCAAATACAGTTAAACTGCTTGCACATAATATACTTAATAGTTTTTTCATTTTGATTCTCCTTTTAACTTAAAACTTATATTATTAATTTTATCAAATTTATTTAATTTTGTTTATTAATTTCCCCCTTTTAATGGACACATAAAACTTTCTTAGGTATTGCTTTGAAGAAGTAAAACAATCAGCTAATTATATTATTTAATTACTAAACTAACCCTGCCTTTCTTTTTATTGTCATTACCCATCCGTTGTCATTCTATCATATTATTGAATTTTTACAAAATAAAAATTATTAATAGGTCGCGAGACGCTTTTAGTTTTCTTAGGTATTTTTAGAGAAAAAAAATAATCATTTACTATAAATTATTTCAACATACAAATTAAGCACATATTTCTTATGTGTGATTTCTGTTGTAAAAACTTATTTTAATGTTTTTTTATAAGTATTTTGCTTAGTTTTTATAACCTTTTATTGAGATTTTGTTTGTTAATATTAAATATTTTGTTTTGTTACTTATTTTTTAAATAAAATGATAATTAAATTGTGATTGTTTTTCTTTCAAAACTATTCAAATCTTTACCCACCTAACAAAACTTTATGCGTTCTTGTCGCGTTTAGTTTTCTTAGGTATTGCTTTGAAGAAGTAAAACAATACCTAAGAAAACTAAACGCGACTCTCCGGCTCTTGTTTTCATAAAATAATATAACTTTATTAAAAAAGAAATAATAATACAAAAAGAAAAAAATAATATCAATAATTTCATAATCAAATGATGTAAGCGAAAAAAATTGAGTTTGCGAATGAATTAAACCAACTAAAACACTAAGCAACAAAAAACTAATACGAGAATTAAATGCTCATAGAGGATAGAGGAATCAGTAAATATCAAATTCTTGTAACATTGTTGAACTTAATGTCCCTAATTTATTTAAATTAGCAACAAAATAAGTATACCCTGCTATCCCGGCAATTGCTCCCGAAATTTTCATAATAATTAATTGTTTAGCATTAGGATTTAATCTCGCATATTGAGCGGCTTCAGTATTAACAACCGCTAATTCTAAACGAAAACCAAACACACGACAATTTAATAAAATAGTTACAAAACCATAAATAAATAAAGCAATAAAAATTGTAATAGAAAAATAAACCATCATACTTAATTTAATTATTAAAGAAGCATTATTTATTATCAATAATACCATCATTATATTGACTTCATTCTGGTAAATGATAATAAATATTAAAAGCAATAATATTAAGCAACAAAGTTGATGCCATTTCATTAATTTTAAAATAAGTTTTAAAAAAATCAGAAATTAGAGCATACAATGTCCCAACGGTAATGGTAATAGATGCTAAAATTAATAACATTGTTGCAAATTTAGTAGTAATTACCAACGGAGATTAACAATCGTGAAATAATAAATGTTATTGTTGCCCCAATAATCATTTGCTCAATAACTCCAAGATTATAAATCCGAAACCGAAATGCTACTAACGAAGCTAATGATGCTAATAGCAAATATGAAAATGAATTTACAAAATTATGAAAATAATTAATATCATTAAAAGGTGCTAAAAATAATGTATAATATGCTTTCAAAGAACTAACTCTAAAAAGCATAAAAAATCATTGCCGATAAGACAAAAAGTAAAACTACCGTTAATGAAACAACAGTTATTGCTTTTAATTTTTTGTTAGTTCAAAAATTTCTTATAATATTAATTTTTAATCACCAGTAATCTTTATTTTAATTGTTTCTATTACTTGCACAATTTTATCTTTAATTGTTGTAATTTTATTAATAATTTTTTGTCACAATAAAACTTTTCGGGAAATACTTTTATATTTTAATTCACTTTTAGTAATTTGAATATGTTTATCAATCAAATCTTCGCGTTTTTTAGAAAGAATCAGCGGATTATTTAAAATATTACTTTTAACATCATCCTCTTCTAAAGTAGCAACCATTCTGCCATTTTGAATAACCGTTACTCGATCAGCTAGCTAATAATTCTAAAAGATGATAATCACAATCAATTAAAAGAAATGCTATCCCTTTTTTGCAACGCAATAATACGATTAATAATCAATTTTGCCGAATTATTATCTAAATGCATTAACGGATTAACTAAAATAACAACCTTAGGATTAATTTCTAATGTCCTTGCTAAAACAAATTTTTATAATTTACCATTAGATAAAGTATTGGCAATACTATTACCATTAATAAAATCAATCATTTGATAATTTTGTAAAATCTTTTTTAATTTAAACCAAATATCATCACGCCTTAAAATTCTAGCATTTAAATATTTAGGATTATTATGATGCCATAAAATAAAATTATCAATTAAAGAATAAGTATCAATAGTTATATCTTGTAAAAAGTTTTATGGTACTAAATCAATACCTAATTTATAACGATACGCCTGATTTTTTTTATTATTATTAATATTATCATTTTTAAAAAATATTCTTACTGTTGGTGATTTAGTTTTTCCTGAAATTATATCCTCCATTAAGGAACTACTAATATTTGTTCGATCATAAGCCCCTAAAATTTCAACAACTCGTAAAATTAAATCAATACCTTCTAATTTTGGATAATTGCGCTTATTAAAACTAATATCTTCAGCATATAATATTAATTCCCTTTTTTTAAAAGATTCTTTTTTATGGTCAATCATTGTTGCTCAATATTTATGTTGAATTTTCTTTACTTTTAAAACATTCTTATTATGCTTTGTCCACACAATCTGACCTTTATTTAATAACGAATAATGATTTGACACTGCTTTAGCAAACTCTTTACTTCATGTTGAAAAAATTACTGTAATTTTATCTTTAATAAAAGATTTAAAAATTGGTAAAAACTCCTCTTCTTGTTATAAAGGTAAGTCGACTGTTGGCTCATCTCATCTAAAAATAAAATTCGTGGTTTTTGGTACAAAGCTCTTAGAGTAATGCCGCCTTTCTTTGTTCTGATAATGAAAGAATCCCAAACTGTTTATTTAAGTCAACATAAGTTTTATGTTTCCGCATTAATTTTTCAATTTTAGTGTTCGTCAAAATATATTTTCAAAAATTGTGGCTCATTTCCTAAAAATATATTTTGACGAACACTAAAACCAGAAATAAAGTAAGTATCTTGTCCGGCATAACTAATTTGATATTTAGGAGCAAAAAATTGTCTGATGCGTTTATTAACAACTTTAATCATACCATTTGTCGGGATTTTCTAAACCAGCTAATAAGAGCACACAAGTTGTTTTGCCGGCCCCCATTATCACCAACTAAGGCATGAATTTCGCCAAAATTTACCTTTAAAGTAATATTATTCAAAACTAAATTATCTTGATTTTGTTTATAAACATTATTAAATTCAATTAAAGGTGATGACATTAGTTATTTCTCTCTTTATAAAAATGTTGTGATAATGGATCATTAACAATATTACATTGCAAAGACTTTCACATAAATTTATTTTTATCAAATTGTTGATAAGAAAATTTAATATCTTAAATATCAACAATAATATTAATAATAAAATTTCAATCAGTTAATAACTGTAGTTTTGTTTCCCAAGAATGATAAATTTTAGACAATATACCAATAAAATTACGATTAATACTAGCAAGTAAATAATTTTTGGATTTAATATTATATTTTCCTACCTAACAAAACTTTACGCGTCCGAACCGAGTTTTTAATTAATTTTAGAATGCAAGAGTCGTTAGCAAATCAACGACATGATGTTAATGATGAAACTAATATAGTTAATAAGGGGCGATGATAATTATGAATATTATTAATATTTTTATTAGTAGTTTATCATTATCAGCACCATTATTATTTGCAACTGCGGGGATATCTAATAATGCAAAAAGCCGAGATTTTGAATTTTGGTGTTGATGGGGTAATGATTTTGGGTGGTTTATCGTATACAATTGTTATTAAACAATATTTATTTCTTGGTGAGATAATATTTGTTTTTTTAGGTTTTTGTTTATCATTTATTATTGGTATGGGATTAGATTAGGTTTAATTCATGCGTTATTAACGGTTTATTTAAAAACTAATCAGTTTCTTGTTTCTTTTATTTGAAATTATTTGGCTTTAGGTTTAAGTTCGCTAATTTTAATATTTAATTATGGGCAAAGAATATTAGATGCTAATGAAATTTTTATTGCTCCGATATATATATATATATCGGATATCCGTTATCTTTAGTTTTTATTTTTAATGTTATTTTAATATTATTTGTTTCTTGTTTTTTCTTTTTAACGCGGCCAAGATTATATTTTAAAGCAGCCGGGAAAAAATGCTGTTGTTTTAACTTTAAGTCAAATAAATGTTATTAAAATTCGTTATTTAGCAGTTATTGTTGGGTTTGGTTTAATATCATTAGGCGGAGCATTTTTTACAAATCAAAAAGGCAGTTTTGATGTTAGTGTTAATAATGTTGGATTAATTGCTTTTGCGATTGTGGCATTAAATCAATGAGCAATATTTAGAAGCGTATTTTTTACTTATTTATTAACAGTTTTACTTGAATTTAGTGGATTTTTACGACAAGATAGTAATAAGTGACGATGGACAATATTACCTTATGTTTTATCATTATTAATTGCCCCCACTATTTGCATTATATGAAAAAAATGATCGGATGCCAAAAATGTTAAATATCTCTTATACGAAGGAAAAAAGTTAAGATGTTTGTTAGTTTATTAAAGAAGATAAATATTGTTTGTTCCGGTGAACAACTAAAACAATTAGAAAAATATTTTGAATTATTGCAACAATGAAATGAGAAAATGAATCTCACAACAATAATTAGTAAAGAAGAAGTTTATCAAAAACATTTTTTTGATTCATTGTTACTAACAAAAAATGTTGTTTTAGAACAACAACTAATATGTGATGTTGGCACTGGAGCCGGATTTCCGGGAATTGTTATTAAAATTTTATTTCCGAAGATTAAATTATTTCTTGTTGAAGCAATTACTAAAAAGTGTTTATTTTTAAAAGTAGTAGTTGATAATTTATTTTTAAAAGATGTAACGATTATTAATAATCGTGTTGAAAATATTGCGATTCAATATCATGATTTTTTTGATATTGTTACTGTTAGAGCGGTTGCCAAATTAAACATGTTATTAGAATTATGTTTGCCAATTGTAAAAGTTAAAGGAATGTTTATTGCTTTAAAATCAGAAATTAAGGAAGAATTATTTAATAGTCAAAATGCTTTAAAAGTTTTAAATACAAAGTTAATATCTATTTATAGTATTAATTGAGATTTTTTAGGTAAAAGAACAATTTTATATTTTATTAAACAAAAAGCGATTGATAAATTATATCCGCGAGATTTTGCTAAAATAAAACAACAACCATTATAATTTTTAACAAAACTCTTGTTATAATGTTAATATAATTAGGTAAAATGTTTGTGAATCTTAAAAAAAGGAAGTTAAAATCTATGGCTAAAGTAATTGCAATTGCCAATCAAAAAGGTGGTGTTGGCAAAACAACAACATCAATAAATCTTGCTGCTGGTTTGGGCAGATATGGACAAAAAGTTTTGCTGATTGATTTAGATCCACAAGGAAATAGTACAACAGGAATTGGTGCTGATAAAAGTAAAATTGAAAAGTGTATGTTTGATGTTTTAGTTAATGATATTGCTCTTAGTGAAATTATTCAAAAAAATGTTTGTCAAAATGTTGATTTAGCACCAGCAACATTATCATTAGCAAGTGCTGATTTACATTTATTGGAACAATCTAAAGATAAGCAAAACATTTTGCTTGATAAGTTAAAAGGTATTCTTAATAATTATCATTATATTATTATTGATTGTCCACCATCATTAGGATTATTAAATCGTAATGCGTTAAGTGCATCTAATACGGTAATTATTCCGATTCAAGCCGAATATTATGCTTTAGAAGGATTAACACAATTGTTAACTTCAATTAGATTTGTTCAGCAAAGAAGTAATAAAAATTTAACTATTGAAGGTATTTTATTAACAATGTTTGATGGTAGAACAAAGTTATCGTATGAAGTAATGCAAGAAGCACAAAAGTATTTTAAAGAGAAAGTATATAAAACTTATATTCCGCGAAATATTAAAATATCGGAAGCGCCATCAAACGGGGATGATATTTTTAGTTATGCTGAAAATTCATCGGGTGCAATTGCTTATATGGAACTAGTTAAGGAGGTATTGTTAAATAATGGTACAAAATAAGGATTTAATAAATAAAAGAAGATTATCGGCTAAAGGATTAGATAAGATTTTTGGTGAAGAAATTAATGATTTAATTAGTGAAATTGAAAAAAATGATGAAATTAAACAAAATGCGATTGAAATTTCACTAAATGAAATTCGTAGTAATCCTTATCAACCACGAATTGTTTTTAATGATGCTGAGATTACACAATTAGGGCAATCAATTGTTAAGCATGGTGTTATTCAACCAATTATTGTTAAGAAATCAATTAATGGTTATGAAGTTGTTGCTGGCGAAAGAAGAATGCGTGCTTGTAAAAAGATACGATTAACACATATTCCAGCAATTACTATTAATTTATCTGATAAACAAATGATGGAAATTGCTTTAATTGAAAATATTCAACGAGTTGATTTAAATACCATTGAAGAAGCACAAGCATATCGTGATTTAATGAATAAATTAGATTTAACTCAAAGTGAAGTGGCAATGCAAGTTGGAAAATCACGATCACATATTGCTAATATTATGCGAATTTTAAATTTACCACAAAAAATACAAGATTATGTTTTAAATGGTCGGTTAACGATGGGGCAGGTGAAGCCATTATTAGCTTTTCAAGATGATGTGGAATTAATTTCTCGTTTAAGTGAACGTATTTTTAAAGAAAATTTAACATCTAGAAAAGTTGAAGATATTGTTCGTTCGTATCAATTACAAATTAGTAAGAAAAATAAAAATGAACAAAAAACAATTTTCATGCCAAAGTCAGAATATGTAACTGTTGCTGAAAGAATGATTAGAACTTTAGGAACTAAGGTTGTTATTGATGATAATCGTATTGTCATCAAGTTTTCTAATGATAAGGATTTGGATCGAATTTTGACAATTCTTAAAATTTAAGGGGCTGTCCAAAATTCCGTGTCTCGATAATTCATTCTAAATTATACTTAAACGAAGGAGAACAGAAAATGACAAAAAAAAATAAAAAAAGAACCTGATGCAATTGATAAAGTTGTGGATTATTTTTTAGAAAATATTGATAATCCACAAAATTTATTTAAAGGCAATACTATTTTTCAGGAATTTACCAAAAAATTAACTGAACGAATGTTAAATATGGAAATTAAAGATCATCTTGAAACTGATGAGAATCATAATAAAAGAAATGGCAACGCACAAAAAACCATTATTACTAAAAATGGCTCAATCGTAATTGATGTACCACGAGATCGAAATAGTACTTTTGAACCAGTAATTATTCCAAAAAGACAAAGAAAATTTGATAACTTTGATCAAAAAGTAATTTCTTTATATGCAAGAGGAATGACAATTTCTGATATCAAAGCACAATTGCAATAATTCTATCATGGAACAGAAATTTCAGAAAGTTTAATTAGTCAAATAACTGATGATGTTATTGAAGAAGTTAAAATGTGATCAAACTAAACCTTTAGAGAAGATTTATCCGATTGTTTATTTTGATTGTATTGTTGTGTTAAAGTAAAGCAAGATAAACGAATAATAAATAAAGCAGTTTATCTTGCCTTAGGAATTAATTTAGATGGTTTAAAAGATAAAGATATTTTAGGAATGTGAATTAGTGAAAATGAGGGAGCCAAATTTTGACTTAATAATCTTACGGAAATGAAAAATTGCGGCTTACAAGATATTCTTGTTGCTTGTAGTGATAATTTAACTGGGATGTCTGATGCAATAGAAGCTGTTTTTCCAAAAACACAACATCAATTATGCATTGTTCATCAAATTCGTAATAGTTTAAAATTTGTTCCTGACAAAGATCGCAAACTTGTAGCTAATGATTTAAAATAAATTTATACAGCAATTAATGAAGAAATAGCGTTGGTTGCTTTAGACAATTTTGCTGAAAAATGAAATAAAAAGTATCCACAAATTACTAAATCATGAAAAAATAACTGAAATAATTTAATAATTTTTCTTGAATATCCTCAAGAATTTAGAAGAATTATTTATACAACTAATACAATAGAGTCTGTTAATAGTCAATTAAGAAAAATCTTTAAAAATAAAAAGATTTTTCTTAATGACGCATCAGTTTTTAAAATATTTTATTTAGCATTTCAAAATATGGTTAAGAAATGAACGATGCCAATTCAAAATTGGGGTAGTGCAATTTCACATTTAATGATAAAATTTGAGGACAGAGCAGAGTGAATTTAAGTTAATTACTTAGAGACACAGTTAATTGTACAATCCCTTATTTTTAATTGTTAAATAATTTTGTGTAAAATAAATCAGATTTTATTTAGGTCGCTTTTAGTTTTCTTAGGTATTTTTAGAGAAAGAAAAAATAATCATTTACTATAAATTATTTCAACATGCAAATTAAGTATATATTTCTTATGTGTGATTTCTTTTGTAAAAACTTATTTTAATGTTATTTTTATAAGCGTTTTCCTTAGTTTTTATAACCTTTTATTGAGATTTTGTTTGTTGATATTAAATATTTTGTTTTATTACTTATTTTTTAAATAAAATTATAATTAAATTGTGATTGTTTTTTTTCAAAATTATTTAAATCTTTACCTACTTAACAAAACTTTACGCGTCTTGTCACACTATTAATTCACTTGTATTTAATTTTCAAAGAACAAATTTTAACACCTTATAAAATAAAAAGACAACCATTGCTGACTGCTGGCCGCGTTTAGTTTTCTTAGGTATTTTTAAAAAAAGAAAAAATAATCATTTATTATAAATTATTTCAACATGCAAATTAAGTATATATTTCTTATGTATGATTTTTGTTGTAAAAAATTATTTTAATGTTTTTTTATAAGTATTTTGCTTAGTTTTTATAACCTTTTATTGAGATTTTGTTTGTTAATGTTAAATATTTTGTTTTATTACTTATTTTTTAAATAAAATGATACTTAAATTGTGATTGTTTTTCTTTCGAAATTATTTAAATCTTTACCTATCTAACAAAACTTTATGCATCCAATTATATTATTTAATTACTAAACTAACCCTGCCTTTCTTGTTATTGTCATTTTTATTCGTTATGATTTTATCATATTTATTGAATTTTTACACAATAAAAATTATTAATTATTATTAAATTTTGACTATATATATTAATTTTATATTTTTACTTACTTAAATCTATTATATTTATTTGTTACATCATTACCTTTATAATTAATTCAACTATCATCATTTTTCTTATTATATTTATTTCATAATGAAGTTTTATATATTTCTTTTCTGATTTCTATTTCTGAATTAATATTTTCATTAATATAATGTAATACATTTAATTTGTTTAAATTTGCCATTCTTAAATGTAATAGATTATTTAAATTCTTATGATTATATATTTTTGCCCCATATCCTAATTGTTGTTTTACTAAATGCGATACATCACTTTCAATGCTACAACCGATATTTCATTCTAAAATTTTGATGATGAATGCCGTGCTTATTATTACTGAAATAATTACTCGCCTTCCTTAAATTTGTTTTAATATCTTTATTTAATTCATTTTTAGCAATATTACGAATGGTTTTGATTAATTCTTGATGATTTCCGTCCTTATATAATTTAATTCAACTATTTAGTGCTACTTTACGATTTTCAAAAACAATATTAAATATAAATATCGTTTGTTTTAATTTTTTAATAGTGTGATAACCATCTAAAATATATCTAACATTACCAAAACTATTGACAATTTCTCTAATTCAAGCATCACCATCGCCGCAAACAATTATTCTGTCATAATTGATATTCAAATAATCTTTTTGTAATTCTTTAATTAATAAATCACGATAATCCATCGTATTTATTCGTTTACCAACTTTTAACATTAGAAAATAACCTCGTTTGTTTTCTAATTCTCTACGAGCATTTTTGTAATTTTTTTCTTTATGTCCGGTATGAAAAGTAACCAAACAAATTCTTTGGTTTTTTGTTTATAACTTTCTGATCTAATGTCGCTAAAAATTTTTCATCTAGTTGAATATATAAATCCTTATTTTTGACATCAATTCTAGTTTTAGTTTCTTTTTCTGCTAGTTGAAAATATTCGGCAATATCGTATTTATTTAAAATATTTGAAATACTACCTTTTGAAATATAACAATGATTTAGAGCATCTAAAACATCGCGATAGCGTTTGCCATCACCCAAAAGACTTAAAACTTTAAATTGAACATCAAAATAAATGTGTTGTTTAGGCAATAAACTAATTTCTTTATCTAATAAACATACATATTCAAATTTACCTGATTTTTGATTTCAATATTTATATCGGCGTCGTTTAAAAGTAACATCACCAAAAATTGTAATAATTGTTCTTGATGAAAAATGAACTACTTTATAACCTTGTTTTAACCGATAATGATATTTATATAAGTATTCATCTAATTTTTCATATTCATTAGCTAATTGTTCGCATTTATTAGTGTACATATTTTTGTGGGTTGTAAATAAGCTTAATCAATGCTTATTTTCTAAGGTTTTTACATTATTATTAATTTCTAACATAAAAAAACACCTTTCTGGGTAGAGTAATTTTAACAAAGTTAAATTTAGTTAACTTATTTTTCTTTTTTAAAGATAAATGTTTTTCTATAATTAGTATTCAATATTTTGAAAAAATGATAGAAATTCTTATTTGATGATTTATAATTAATTTGTATTAATTAAATTTTATAAGTTTAAGAAGTGGCGGGGTGGTTTTTACTATAAGAATTTATTAATTAGCAAAAATTGACATAAAGGTAAAGGAATTTAATAAGTGAAAAAGTTACTAGCAATGTTAACAAGTATCAGTACAATCGAAAGTATAATGCCGATGATATTAGCCAATGCTCCAACAAAAACATAAAATAATAATAATAATTTACAAGCTAACAACTTAGAAAGAAATAAAAGAGAAGCAATATCAACAAATGATTATTTAGAATTTAATAATTTTTTTATTAAAAAATTAAACATTGATATCAAGCAATACAGTGATAAAGTTATTTTTAATAAAAATGATGATATTTATATTGGTACAGATAAAGGCATAGATGTATACAAATTAATAAAAGATAAAATAATTAAAAGTAAAATAAATAGTTTTAATTATTTTGTATTTTCGCTTAAAATTGATAGCAACGATAATATATATATTGGAACTAGTGAAGGTGCTTATGTTTTAAAACCAGGTAAAGTAACACCAGAAAAAATTAATGGTATAAATGATTGAATACCTTCAATTTTTTTTGACAAAAATAATAATGTTTATTTTGGTTCTGTTGGTAAAATGTATATATTAAAAAATAAAGAAAATGATGTTATAGAAATTAAAAATATTGGTGATGATAAAGTTAGGTCAGTTGCAATAGATAGTAAAGACAATATTTATATTGGTACAGACGATAGTGCTTTTATTTGTGAAAAAAATCAAACAAATGCAAAAAGAATTACTGAAATAAATGAATTTAACTCTTTTGTTTATTCAGTAGTGGTTGATAAAAAAGATAATGTTTATTTTGGTACTAAAAATGGTTTATATAAATCAAGTGATAATGGAAAAAATATAATTAAAATAAATGAAATAAATGAAATAATATATACTATGATTATTGACAGTAATGACAATATTTATATTGGGACAAGGGACAATATATATTTTTTAAATCAAAATAAAATAAATAAGATTAATAGTACTGATAATATAAAATACAGTTATTTTAGTTTAATTTTTTTTGATAAAAATAATACGCCATATTTTATTAATTAAAATGGTTTATATATATTAGAAAAAAATTCTTTTAATATGAGAAAATTTTTTGATAAAAAACCTGTTACTATTTTAAATAGTAAAAATAATAATAAAAACATTTTATATATTTTTTCTATTAACAATTTATATATTTTAGAAAATAAAATAAAATTAGAACCCAAATTTATTGATAGTCCAGATAAATGTTATATGAATCATGTTATAGTTGATAGTAAAAATAATATTTATTTTACAACGAATTGCAATGTATTTTTTTAGAATATGGTAAAATAGAACCAATATTAAAAAATATTGTTCCTGAATTTAGCTCATATATTGAAAGTTTTATTTTTGATAAAATGATAATATTTATTTTGTTATAAAAGATGGCTTATTTTTATTAAAGCAAAATAGTACTATAGCAACCAAAATTAATGGTATCAGTGATGATGTTTTATTTATTGCGGTTGGGGATAGTAAAGACAATATTTATATTGGTTCGGGAGATGGTGCATATGTTTTAAAACAAGGTGAAACAAATGCAACTAAAATTAATGGAATAAATGTTGCTGTTAAATCTATTGTCATTGACAAATCAGATAATATTTATTTTACAACATATTCCACCGGAACTTATGTTTTAAAACAAGGTGAATCAACTCCAACTAAAATAAATGGAATAGAAGAAACTATATGGAAGATTGTTATTGATAGTAAAGAAAATATATATTTTACTAAAAATAACTATTTTTATGTATTAAAATCTGGTGAAACAACAGCTACAAAAATAGGAAATATTGCTGATAAAAATGCAAATAATGTAAATCGTAAAAGTATTTTTATTGATAATAATAATAATACTTATTTTACAACAGATGATGGTTTATTTAAATCAAGTGATAATGGTAAAAATTTAATTCAAATTAAAGGTACAAAAAATAAATGAATTAATTCAATATCTTTTGATAATGATAATAATGCTTATATTGGTATAGCAGAGGACGGTGTTTATTGATTAGAAAATGGTGGTAATCAAATATTTCAAATATTATCTAATGATTTTGATAATATAAAAACTTTTATAAATGGTTCCAATATATTTTTAAATAAAGATGATTTTATTTTATTAAAATCTGGTAGTAATTTATATATCTTAAAAAATAAAATATTAATAAATTCTAGTATTAAAAATTTAAATTTAGAAAAAATTGAAAATAATGATGACAAAACAATTTTAAATACTATAAATTATTTAAATCGTGAAAATAATTATTTTTTAAATTTAAATAAAATGAAAATTATTAATAAAACACCAACTTCGGCAACAATTGTAGCAACAAAAGGAAAATATCGTGGTGAAGTTACTGTTAATTATAAAATTAAAAATAAAGATGAAATTAGTACTATTGATTTTAATTATTTAGTAAAAAGAGCAGTTTACTTTGATTTTATTGATAAAAATTATTACTCATTTACAAAACTTAAAGAAATAAAAGATGTTAATATTGATAACTTAATGTTTTCTGAGATTACAGTAACCAGTGCTTCAGATTCGTTAAAATTAATTGATGAAAAAAGTGTTTGTTTTAAACCAGTTAATTTTTCTAATACCTCTTCTTTGGGTGCACAAAAAATTAAAGTACCATCATGTAGTTATGAAACTAAGGCAAAATATTTATTTCAAATTACAACAGGATTAAACATAAATAACTCCAAAAATATAGTTAAGGGTTGAAATTTAAATATTGATGACGAAATGATATTAACTGATTTTACAAGTTCAAATAAAAAAGCTTCTGAAATTAAAAATACATTATCAAAGGATTTCGATTTATCAAACACAAATAAACAAGAACAAGAATTAATTTTAAATCGTGATTTGTTGCATTCACCAGAACAAGAGTTGTCTGTGGAGCCAAAACAACGCCTTACAGCCCAATATGTAATTAGATTACTTTCAATTAAAACTAATTTAGATTTAAAACAAAAAATTAGCGGAACAATTACTGCTAAAATAATTGATAATTTTAATAAAGAACAAATAGTTACATTACCAATTAAAGAAACAATGAAAATATTACAAAAATATAATTTATTGCCTAATGAAATTACTATTAATGAAGATAATAGTGTAACTTTTAATGGAAAAGCAACAATATCAAGAACAAGTGAAAGTGATCCTAAGCAAATTTTTAATTTTCGTCCAATTTAATAAAAAATATTAAATCTATTACAAATAATCAATTTGTTAATAACTTTTAAAAATAAGAAAAATATTCCAACCAGTAATTTTAGTTAATTACTGGTTTTTATTTTGACAAAATAGAAAGGAAAATTAAAATGAAAAGGTTGTTTAGTTGTTAAGGGTAGAAAACTATCTTTCTAGAGTAGTGATTTTAACAGTTTTTGGACAGACCCAAATTATAAAAAAATTACTTTTAATTTTAGGAGCAATAACTTTAATCGGAACAAGCACAACCAGTTTAATATCTTGTTAAAAAATAAGAAAAATATTCAAACTACTGGTTTTTGTGTTCAAAATTAAATTCTAATCAATTATAAAAATTCCGTGTTTTAATTACTTTACCTTTGATATTTGTTACTTTTAAGTCACCATTTCTTCCGAGATCATCAGTTTTTAATGTGTTTATTCCTTCTTCATCTAAATAAATATAACTATTTTTCATAGCTAATGTATTTTTAAAATCAATTGGTAATTTATTTAATCCACTTTCATTTTTATCAAATTCACTTATGGCCATACTAAAATTTTGTCTAAATTCGTCTCACATTCAATTAATTTTTGCTTTTAATAAAGTAAATTCGTATGTTTCATTACTTTGTCTTTTGTTTCTAATTAGTAATTGTGTTGCTATTTCGTCATTGTTAATGTTTTGGGGAATGGTAAAAATGTTATTGAAACTAATAATTAACACGGTAAATATTTTCATAAACATTTTTATCACTCCTTTTTAAAATATTTTATTTTTCATTGTTTTTTTAGTTTTGATTTTTTTGATAAATCACTCAATACCACAATTTATAATTATAGCTATTGTAATGCATATATCTAAATACCCTAGTATCATAAGTGAAATTAATGCTTCAAATTTTTCATATAATAATTTCAAATCATTAATTTCCAATTTTAAAAATGGAATGAAAAAGATAATAATCATAAAAATGTAAGGCAAAATTCTCCATCAATATTTTTTTAAAGAATTAATGAGTTTGTTTGATTTCATTTTTCAAGGCTCTTTTTATTTTAATTTTTTGAATAATCAAGCGGATTAATTTTTCGAATTTAATTGTAAAATATATTGCCCCGCCTCATCAAAAAACAAATATTCCCGCTAGCATAATACCACTATTGAACTTGCCGAAGAAATCAACCATCTGTTTATTCATAAAATCATTAAATTCGTTACTTGTTCCAATTATTCATTTAGTATCCATTGCTTGCTGTTAATGCAAAAATTAATAAGCTTATAAAAATAAAAATGATACTTAATACTACTTTTAACCACTGCTTTTTAAAAGAATTTTTAATTTTTAATTTTAATGGCATTTTTTCTTTTGAATTATCTTTTTTAAATAATTTTCCTAAAATTTTTTTCATTTTAATTCTCCTTTCATATTTTTTATCGTCTTTTAATCACAATAAATAAAGCAATAAGTACACAAGTTACACCAAGGATGGTAAAGATTGGGTGTTGCGAAAATGTCCGGGCCATTGGTTTAAATAGTTCTAAAATTGTTAAATTGCTAGTAATAAACTTTTGGAAATTGGCAAGCCCTTCGCTAATATAGTTCGTTAAAGTTTCAAAATGACTACCTGCTAATAATCCAAGAACAGTTATTAAGATAAAAATAATAATTAGTTTAAACATTGTTAGTTACCTTGTTTGGTTTTTATTGGTTTTACTTGCTTTTTAACTTTTCCTCACGCACTTAAACGCCCCTTATTTTTAACAGCATATTGGCGCGTTGTTTTTCTAAATTAACTTGTAGACTACCAAATCCAAGAATAATTGCCATAAGAAATTCTACAGCCGGCGTTAAGAATAAAGGAAATATTAGTTGAATATTCGTTCCCGGCACTTTAAGACTTCAAATTCAAATTAAATCAAAAACTTTATAAAGCATTTGGGCGAGAAAGTCGGCCATTTTTGCGAGATTTTCCATTTTTTATTGTTCCTTTTCTTTCATTTTTCTTAAAAATTTGCTAAATTTATCCATTTTTAAGTATTCTAAGTCTTCTAAATCAATTGCGATGTCAGTATAGTATTTGTCTTCATAGTCAGGATTTACTTTTGAATTTAAGTAATCTCTTAAAAAACGCTAGGTAAAAAGAATTGTAAGTGTTTAATATTGATTGGTAAAGGAATTTTTAGTTTAAAAAAATAAATATCAAGTGCAGGAATATCACGATATTTAACGCGACGACCTTTTTTACTATTTTTAGCATCAATTAAGGTGTTTCGTCAGCGTTCATATTCTTCAATACTAGTAAAGGTACCATAGATGACTTTTAAATAGGGACGAAAAATATTAACGGGTTTTTTACGAATGCCCACAATCTCACATTATTAGCAATATCGCGAACTTTAACTCAAATATGTTTATCTCTTTGACCGCCAGCCAGCACAATATGACCAAAATGGCGCGCCAGAGCAAAATATTCTTGGATACCGGTTTCTTCGTGTTTTTGGTATTATTTTTTTCTCAATCAGTACCTTCAAGAAATAAGTTGGTTTCATCTCACAAAAGTAAGGTTTTGTCTGGCAATACTGGATAATCAAAGTCTAATAATCCCATATGTCCTAAACTTAATTTTTGGGTTTCTAGTAATGGAAAGGTTGAGGCGATATGATATTTCTTCTTTTTTAGTAATTTTGATGCGTATACTAAAAAGGCAATTTTTCCAGTTCCTAATGAACCAATCACAATATTTAATGGTGAATTTTTTAAGAAATTAATAACTTTGTTAATTTGTGTTAAATTACCGATTTTAAAAAGAAAAATTAAAATACAACCTGCTAAAAATAAATAGCTTACAATGTTTTTAAAATAACCGTTGTAAATATATCAAATTGCTCCGCAATGTCATAAAATTAAAAATGAGGTGCGATTTAATTCAATAAAATGATTATTTTTTTCTATTATTCATTTGCAAAATTTCATCTTGCACCTCACTTTATTTTTTTGTTAGCGTACCGCTCCAAGTAATTTTTCAAACATTTTAAAGCAAATAAAGAATATTGCCAAAATAAATGGAAAAATGAATATTCAGTAATCAGCAAAGAAGTTACCAACTTGTGGCATATTAACAGCAATAATTTCTCACATTTTAGTAAACGCCGTTATAATTGCATTTCATAATTTAGTCATCGCATCACTAGCTGTTATTTTTTCTACTGTTGCTGGTGCATCGGCTAAGAAAGTTCCAATCATATAATCACCCCCTTTCTTTTTAAAACATTCATCATTTATATTCAAAGTTTTTCTTAAATCTGTTAAAACCACGATTAACCTTAACCCGGTTATATTTTTTTCTAATTAATTTTGAATTTCTTTGTGAATGCATCACAATGTAACTTCTTGACATTACTTTTGCTTTTATCTAAATACTGATATGGTTTTTCAAAGTAGCATTAGAATAAATCACACCATAATCGCCGTTAGTAACCAAAAGGCAATGTTTGCTATTAAAAGTCAAAGTGGTTTTTGGGTTAATTTAATTTCTTTACCACCGGTAATGTGAGCCGGAATAGTTGTAATTTGAATAAATAAATCTCAGAAAGTTTGTTTAATTTGTTCTCAATCAAATTCTTTTAAATTTACTGTCATTTTTTATCGCCCAAAAATCATTTTTATTGGTAAATACATAATTGAAATTAAGGCGAAAAGAAAAGTAATGATAACAATTAACCCGGCAATAAACGATACTTGTGCAGGCATTTTTTCTATCGAAACAAACAGCTCTAAAAATTTCATAATAATTTTTCAAAACATTATTTTTTGTCCTCGTTATTTTTTTTAAATTAGGACCTTTAATCCATTCTTCAAAGCGAGCAATAAATACCTTTTCATCTTTTGTGAAATTACCAGTATTATTTTTAATGGCGTTTTTATATTTAATTCGCATTTTTATTTTGACATAAATTTTATAAGCAAAATATGCCAATAGCATGATGCTGATAATAATAAATATTAATCCAATTACAATATTCATTTTTAAACTCCTTTAAAATAATTATAATTTATATCTTTTTTGTTGTTTTCTTTTTTGAAAACGAAGAAGCTTAATAATTCTTGTCCCTTAATTAATTTGGTTTCATTTTCTTTTTGATTAATTGAAATTACTTGATATTTACTATTCTTGATTATTTCGATACAAATTAAATTTTCATATTTTCCTTTATAAACAAATCGCTTTGGAAATCAAATACCGATTTGTTCATTAAATCACGGAATTTTTGGGGCTTTAATAAGCATTGCGTTTTGTGTTTCTTTTAAAAGATATTTTTTAGTATTTAAGAAAATGTTTTCAATGTTTTTCATAATAAATTTCCTTTCTTATAGATAAACTAAGTTATATTAACTAAGTTAGTTAACTTAGTTTTTTAAACACTTATATATCGCAGATTTAAGTGTTTAAAAAACTTTGTTAGTAAATTTTGTTTTTTAATTAGATAAAGATTTTAATAATTTTAAACTTAGTATCTCCCTATATAGAAATTTCTACACTTTAATGTCCGCATCCTCCCCTTGGAACTAATTTAATAACGTGTATATTTTTAGGAAATCCACCCATTCATTTTTTTATTGCAAAATGAAACAAATTGCTATAGCTAATAGGGTGTTATCTATTAACTGGTTAACTTCTTTTGGTTATGGCGACCACCCACAATTTATCGCGCTTTAATACATACCAACATTATTAATTCACTTGTATTTAATTTTCAAAGAACAAAATTTTAACACCTTATAAAATAAAAAGACAATCATTGCTGACTGCCTTAATACTTATTCAAATACTCTTTACCCACCTAACAAAACTTTATGCGTCCCTGACTGCCTTAATACTTATTCAAATAAATTTTCCCACCTAACAAAATTTTATGCGCCGTATGCGTATGCTCACTCAACCCTGATTATTTTACAAGATATGGTAATAAAGCCACTGTTCTTGCTCTTTTAATTGCCCTTGCCACCATTCTTTGATGGAAAGCACAATTACCACTAACCCTTCTTGTTAAAATCTGTCCATTAGCAGAAATATATTCTTTTAATTTTTCAACATCTTTATAATTAATGTAATTAATTTTATTTTTTGTAAAAAAACATGGTTTTTTTCTCTTTTTAAACTTATTTACGTGTTTATTTTCCATAATTTACTCTCCTCACGCAATAGCATCATCATTATCAAATGTTAAATTTGCTCCTTCGTTATTTTCCCCCTGCTTATTATTATCAATAGCATTATTATTAACAAAATTAAAATTCATATTATCAAGATCAAATGCCTGATCATAAATTTTGTTCTCAACCGGAGAACTATAATCATTAACAAATGACAGTGTCGAAGCATCTCGAGAATTTCCGACCCCGGCACCACCACCACCTCTTGAATCTAAAAACTTAACATTAATCGCTCTAATATCAGTAATTGTTGTTAGCACGCCATTTTGTTCTTGTCTTCTTGATTGAATGCGACCTTCAACCGCTACTAATGAACCTTTACGAAGATTATTATACATTGAGTCTGCCACTTTTTCTCAAGCAACACAACTAATAAAATCTGCTTGATTATTAAAATTATTAATCGCTATTGTAAAATATAAAAATGATTTATTATTTTTTGCTGATCGTAAATTTAAATCATTAGTAATTCTGCCAATTAAAATTACTTTATTTAACATAATATATTCATTCCTTTATTGTATTTACTTATTTTCAAGTTTTTTATAAGTTTCACGCAGTACATAAGGTCTTTGTCTTCTTTCACCACTATAATGATTTGATCGCTCATCATTTTCATTAGTATTTAACTTTAACTCAGCGATCATTTTATCACTATGATTTTGTTCAGTATCAAGATTAATAATTAAATGACGATAGATATCTTGTTCAATTTTAGCAACACGCACAAACTCATTAATTGCTTCTTTATTAACTTCAACTTTTAATATTGTATAATAATCTTTATTTTTATGATTAATTGGATATGCTAAATCTCTTAACCCTCAATCAGTAACACTTTCAACTTTTCCCGTTTGTTTTAAAATATTATGCATCTTTTCTTGCAATGCTTTAATATCTTTACATTCTGGATTAATAATATACATAATTTCGTACTTATTCATCGTTTCAACCTCCTCCTTTGGACAATAAATATTTATTGGTTCTTTTAACAGAACAAGAAATTAATATGGGAATTTATTAATTCAGCATTAATTATATAATAATTCTTAACATAATAATACTATTATTTATTTTTAGGTCGCGTTTAGTTTTCTTAGGTATTGCTTTGAAGAAGTAAAACAATCAGCTAATTATATTATTTAATCACTAAACTAACCCTAACCCTACCTTTCTTGTTATTGCCATTTTTATTCATTACCATTCTATCATATTATTGAATTTTTATATATTTCTTTTCTGATTTCTATTTCTGAATTAATATTTTCATTAATGTAATGTAATACATTTAATTTGTTTAAATTTGCCATTCTTAAATGTAATAAGTTATTTAAATTCTTATGATTATATATTTTTGCCCCATATCCTAATTGTTGTTTTACTAAATGCGATACATCACTTTCAACGCCACAACCAATATTTCATTCTAAATTTTGATGATGAACACAACACCTTGTTTATTATTACTTAAATAATTACTCGCCTTTCTTAAATTTGTTTTAATATCTTTATTTAATTCATTTTTAGCAACATTACGAATGTTTTTGATTAATTCTTGATGATTTTTCCATCCTTATATAATTTAATTCAATTATTTAGTGTTACTTGTTACTTTACTATTTTCAAAAACAATATTAAATGCCGTTTGTTTTAATTTTTTAATAGCGTGATAACTATCTAAAATATATCTAACATTACCAAAAATATTGGCAATTTCTCTAATTCAAGTAGCACCATCGCCACAAACAATTATTCTGTCATAATTAGTATTTACATAATGTTTTTGTAATTCCTTAATTAATAAATCACGATAATCCATCGTATTTATTTGTTTATCAACTTTTAAAATTAGAAAATGACCTCGTTTGTTTTCTAATTCTCTACGAGCATTTTTATAATTTTTTTCTTTATGTCCGGTATGAAAAGTAACTAAACGAATTCTTTGGTCTTGTTTAACTTTATGGTCTAATGTTGCTAAAAATGTCTCATCTAGTTGAATATATAAATCCTTATTTTTAACATCAATTCTAGTTTTAGTTTCTTTTTCTGCTAGTTGAAAATATTCAACAATATCATATTTATTTAAAATATTCGAAATACTAGCTTTTGAAATATAACAATGATTTAGAGCATCTAAAACATCACGATAGCGTTTGCCATCACCTAGAAGACTTAAAACTTTAAATTGGACATCAAAATAAATGCGTTGTTTTGGCAATAAACCAATTTCTTTATCTAATAAACATACATATTCAAATTTACCTGATTTTTGATTTCAATATTTATATCGGCGTCGTTTAAAAGTAACATCACCAAAAATTGTAATAATTGTTCTTCAAGCAAAATGAACTGCTTTATAACCTTGTTTTAACCGATAATGATATTTATATAAGCATTCATCTAATTTTTCATATTCATTGGCTAATTGTTCACATTTATTGGTGTACATATTTTTATGGGTTGTAAATAAACTAAATCAATGCTTATTTTCTGGGGTTTTTAAATTATTATTAATTTCTAACATAGAAAAACCACCTTTCTTGGTATTAATTTTAATAAAGTTAAATTTCATTAGTTTATTTTTCTATTTTAATGATAATTTTTTCTAGAATTAGTGTTCAATATTCTAAAAAATGATAAAAATTTTATTTTATAGTTTATAATTAAATTCGTATTAATTTAAAATTTATAATTTTAAGTGGAGGCGATAATTACTACAAAAATTTATTAAATTAGCAAAAATTCACAAAAAGGATTTAATAAATGAAAAAATTACTAGAAATTTTAGGAACAATAACAATAGCAAGTAGCGGAATAGCGGGAATTGTTTGTAATGCACCTGTCCAAACACAAGAACAACAAACTAAATTAGAAAACATAAATTATAAAAGACAAAAACGAAGCAATAATGAAAATAATAAAATAAATAGAACAAAAATTGCTATTAAAACAAAATCATTCATTTTTTCTTCTGGAATATTATTAAATAATAAAATATATTTTGGTTCAGCAGATCATAATGTTTATGAGTATGACCTCGCCACAGGACAACAAAAAATTATTATTACAACAAATGGAGGAATTTGATCTTCTGGTGCTGTATTAAATAATAAAGTATATTTTGGCTCAGAAGATCATAATGTTTATGAGTATGACCCCACTACAGGACAACAAAAAATTGTCATTAGAGCAAATGATTGAATAAGATCAGTGGGTGTTAGTTTAGTTTTCAACAACAAATTGTATGTTGGTTCAGGTGATCATAATGTTTATGAGTATGACCCCGCCACAGGACAACAAAAAATTGTTATTAGAGCGCAAGGAGAGATTTGATTTTCTGGAGCATCTTTAAATAATAAAATATATTTTGGTTCAGCAGATCATAATGTTTACGAGTATGACCCCGCCACAGGACAACAAAAAATTGTTATTAAAGCACAAGACTCTGTTCAATTTTCTGGAGTAGTATTAAATAATAAAGTATATTTTGGTTCTGTTGATCATAATGTTTATGAATACAATCCAATAACAAAGCAACAAAAAATCGTTATTAGAACAGAAAATGAAATTCATGGCGGCGGAACTACTTTAAATAATAAATTGTTTGTTGCTTCAGATGACCATAATGTTTACGAGTATGACTCCGCTACAGAACAACAAAAAATTGTCATTATAACAAAAGGAAAAATTAGATCTTCTGGCGCTGTATTGAATAATAAAGTATATTTTGGCTCATGAGATAAAAATCTTTATGAATACGATCCAATAACAAAGCAACAAAAAATCGTTATTAGAACAGATTCAACAATAAATTACTTATCTGAATTAAATAATAAAATATATTTTGGTTCAGGTGATAATAATGTTTATGAATATAGTGAATATTATTTAAATGCAAATTTAGAACAAATTAATAATAACTCTGATAATGCAATTTTAAATGAACTAAATTATTTAAATCCTGATTTAGATATTTCACAATTAGAAATTATTAGTAAAACAAATAATTCAGCTATAGTAAAAATAAAAGATAATTTAAATAATAATATAAAAATACATTATTCAATTGATAATGGGCAAAATAAAATTATTAATTTAAATGAATTGCTTAAAAAAGCATTATTTTTTAAATTTCGAGACGAAAATCATAATTTAAAATTTAAGGAAATAAATTATATTGATACTAATAATTTAAATTTTTGAGATATTGAAATAACAAAAAAAGAAAATTCATTTTTATGATCTAATGTTCCTAAAAATGTATGTTCTGATAGAGAAATTATCAATAAAACTCCAAATACAAGATCATTTAATGTACCTGCTTGTGAATATAATTCAAAATCAAAATTAGTATTTCAAATTACAACAGGATTAACTAAAACAAAACAAGAAAATAAATTAAATGGTTGAAACATAAATTCTGATGATGAAATGAAATTAACAGATTTTACAAATATAAATAATAAAAATTCTGAAATCATTAATGTATTATCAAATGAATTTGATTTATCAAACACAAATAAACAAGAACAAGAAATGATTTTAAGTATTTTTAAGGAACCCGCTGATAAATTTGAACTTAATCCCAATGAAAAATTAAAAATTACTTATCCAGTAAGAATAATTACATCTAAAGTTATATTAAATTTAAAACAAAAAATTACAGGAAATATTACTGCCAAAATAATTGATGATAACAATAAAGAACAAATAGTTACATTGCCAATTACAGAAGTAATGCAAATTTTACAAAAATATAGTTTATTACCCAATGAAATTACTATAGATAAAAACAATGATAAAATAACATTTAACGGTGAAGCATTTTTTTCATCAGAAAGAGAAGGGTCGGTAAGAACAAATACAGTTACTACTATAGTATAAGGTTTTATAAAAACGATATTAGCTATTTAGAACAATAACTTTAATTAAAACAAGCACAACAAGTTTAAATTTATTATGATAAAATAGGAACAATATTCAAACCAGTAATTAATTAAAATTACTGGTTTTTATTTTGTCAAAATATAAAAAATGAAAAAGTTGTTTAGTTGTCCAAAGGTGTTTGTTATCGTAAAAAGTCATCTTTCTTTTGGCAGTTATAGTTTTTAAAATATGCTATTTAGCATTTCAAAATATGACTAAAAAATGAACAATGCCAATTCAAAATTGGGGTAGTGCAATTTCACATTTAATGATAAAATTTGAAGACAGAGTGAATTTAAGTTAATTACTTAGAGACACATATAATTGTACAGCCCCTAGAAAAAACCACGCTTCCTGAATAGTAAATTTTACCAGTTTAATTATTTTTAAATTCAGTTTTAAATTCTAATATTTTTCATTTGGCATATCTTTCATTTTTGTTTCATTCTTGTACTTTCATTTTTATGTTTTTTAATTTTTTATTTTGATACGATAAAAAATCTTTATTTTCTCAATATCTTGGTTCACTGTTTTTTTCTCAATTTAAATCATATTCTAATGATTTTAATATTGGTAATGTAATCTTGTCATTTTTGTCAACATAAAATTCTCAATCATTAAGTTTCATTCGTGGAGGCAAGTTTTTGGGCATAAATTTATTTTCTACATTAAATTTTATTTCTCATTTTTGATTTCACTTGCTGTTGTCATCTTTTGATGATTTAAGTGTTAATTTTGATTTTTTTAAGTTTAATTCGTATGTTTCATTACTTTGTCTTTTATTTCTAATTAGTGGTTGTGATGTTGCTTTGTCATTGTTAATGTTTTGGGGAATAGTAAAAATGTTATTGAAACTAATAATTAACACGGTAAATATTTTCATAAACATTTTTATCACTCCTTTTTAAAATATTTTATTTTTCATTATTTTTTTTCTTTAATTTTTTTAATAAGTCACTCAATACCACAATTTATAATTACCGCTATTGTAATGCATATATCTAAATATCCTAGTATCATAAGTGAAATTAATGCTTCAAATTTTTCATATAATAATTTCAAATCATTAATTTCCAATTTTAAAAATGGAATGAAAAAGATAATAATCATAAAAATGTAAGGTAAAATTCTCCATCAATATTTTTTTAAAGAATTAATTAGTTTGTTTGATTTCATTTTTCAAGACTCTTTTTGCTTTAATTTTCTGAATAATAAAGCGGATTAATTTTTCAAATTTAATTGCAAAATATATTGCCCCGCCTCATCAAAAAACAAATATTCCTGCCAGCATAATACCACTATTAAATTTGCCAAAGAAATTAACCATTTCTTTATTCATAAAATCATTAAATTCGTCACTTGTTCCGGTTATTCATTTAGTATCGATTACTGTTAATGCACAAATTAATAAGCTTATAAAGATGAAAATGATACTTAATAGTATTTTTAACCACTGCTTTTTAAAAGAATTTTTAATTCTTAATTTTAATGGCGTTTTTTCTTTTAAATTATCTTTTTTAAATAATTTTCCTAAAAGTTTTTTCATTTTAATTCTCCTTTCATATTTTTATCGTCCTTTAATCACAATAAATAAAGCAATAAGTACACAAGTGACACCCAGAATGGTAAAAATTGGATGTTGCGAAAATGTTCGCGCCATTGGTTTAAATAGTTCTAAAATTGTTAAATTGCTAGTAATAAACTTTTGGAAATTGGCAAGCCCTTCGCTAATATAATTCGTTAAAGTTTCAAAATGATTACCAGCCAATAATCCAAGAACAGTTATTAAGATAAAAATAATAATTAGTTTAAACATTTTTAGTTACCTTGTTTTGTTTTTATTGGTTTTATTTGTTTTTTAGCTTTTCCTCACGCACTTAAACGCCCCTTATTTTTAACCGCATATTGGCGTTGTTTTTCTAAATTAACTTGTTGACTACCAAATCCGAGAATAATTGCCATAAGAAATTCTACAGCCAGCGTTAAGAATAAAGGAAATATTAGTTGAATATTCGTTCCCGGCACTTCAAGACTTCAAATTAAATCAAAAACTTTATAAAGCATTTGGGCGAGAAAGTCGGCCATTTTTGCGAGATTTTCCATTTTTTATTATTCCTTTTCTTTCATTTTTCTTAAAAATTTGCTAAATTTATCCATTTTTAAATATTCCAAGTCTTCTAAATCAATTGCTGTGTCATTATAGTATTTGTCTTCATAGTCAGGATTCACTTTTGCATTTAAGTAATCTCTTAAAAACGCTAGGTAAAAAGAATTGTAAGTGTTTAATATCGGTAAAGGAATTTTTAGTTTAAAAAAATAAATATCAAGTTCAGGAATATCACAATATTTAATGCGACGACCCTTTTTACTATTTTTAGCATCAATTAAGGTGTTTCGTCAGCGTTCATATTCTTCAATGCTAAAGGTACCATAGATGACTTTTAAGTAGGGGCGAAAAATAGTAAAAAGGGTCGTCGCATTAAATATTGTGATATTCCTGAACTTGATATTTATTTTTTTAAACTAAAAATTCCTTTACCGATATTAAACACTTACAATTCTTTTTACCTAGCGTTTTTAAGAGATTACTTAAATGCAAAAGTGAATCCTGACTATGAAGACAAATACTATAATGACACAGCAATTGATTTAGAAGACTTATTGTAAAACTATACCTATCCATATTATTTTGAAAGTCCACATAAATATGGTCCAACTTATTTTAACCTATCCAATATGTTGCATTTTTACAATAAATTAGTTATTATTATAAAGGACTTTATTTAGATACGCACGGTATCGTGTGTATAAAATAATAACACGATGAAAGAATGAAAGGAGTATTAATTATGCCAACAATTAATCAATTGATTCGTAAGCGAAGAAAAGTAAAAGTTAGTAAGTCAAAATCACCGTCATTAGGACGAGGATTAAACTCATTAAAAAAAAAGCAAACTACTAATTTTTCTCCCCAAAAACGAGGAGTATGTTCAAAAGTTGCTACAAGAACGCCAAAAAAACCTAACTCGGCTTTAAGAAAGTATGCTCGTGTGCGATTAACTAATGGTGAAGAAGTAACAGCATACATTCCTGGTGAAGGACATAACTTGCAGGAGTATTCAGCGGTAATTATTCAAGGCGGAAGAACGAAGGATTTACCAGGGGTTCGTTATCGTATTATTCGTGGTGCTTTAGATGCGGCTGGTGTTGAAGGGCGAAAACAAGGTTGTTCAATTTATGGAACAAAGAAACCTAAAAAGTAATAGTTTAAGAAAGGGGCTATTATATGCGTAAAAGAAGAGCAGAAAAAAGAGATGTTTTACCAGATCCAATATATAATTCAAAGTTGGTTACGAGAGCAATTAATAAAATTATGGTTGATGGTAAAAGAGGAATTGCCCAAACAATTTTTTATCAAGCTTTTTATATTATTAAAGAAAAAACAAATGATGATCCATTGAATATTTTTAATAAAGCATTAAATAATGTTTCACCACAATTGGAGTTGAAAGTAAGAAGAATTGGTGGTGCTAATTATCAAGTACCTATTGAGGTATATGAAGAGCGAAAAATGACATTGAGTCTTAGATGATTAATTAATTATTCACATAGTCGTAATGGAAAATGTATGGAAGAAAAGTTGGCAGCAGAAATTATTGATGCATCAAATGGTATAGGTGGCGCTGTTAAGAAAAAAGAGGACATCGAAAAAATGGCAGAAGCGAACAAAGCCTTTGCTCATTTTCGTTGATAATTTAAGAGGAGTAGGGATAGAGGGTGCCAAGAGAATATAGTTTAAAAAAAACTCGTAATATTGGAGTTATAGCTCATATTGATGCTGGTAAGACTACGGTTACTGAGAGAATTTTGGTACATACTAAAAGAATTCATAAAGCTAGAGAAACCCATGATGGTGGTTCACAAATGGATTGAATGGCTCAAGAACAAGAACGCGGAATTACGATTACTTCAGCAGCAACAACAGCGGTTTGAAGAGATTTCAGAGTTAATATTATTGATACTCCAGGGCATGTTGATTTTACTGTTGAAGTAGAGCGATCATTACGAGTATTAGATGGTGCAATTGCGGTTTTAGATGCTCAGTCAGGTGTGGAACCACAAACAGAAACAGTTTGAAGGCAAGCAACTACTTATAAGGTACCAAGAATTGTGTTTATTAATAAAATGGATAAAATTGGTGCCGATTTCTTATATTCTATTAATACAATTCATGACCGTTTACAAGGTAATGCTCATCCAATTCAATTGCCAATTGGTAGCGAAGATAATTTTGATGATATTATTGATTTGGTTGAAATGAAAGCATATCATTATAATCAAAATGATGCTCATGAAACAGTAGAGGAAATTCCTATCCCTAACGAATTACAAGAACTAGTTAAAGAAAAGCGCAGTAATTTAATTGAAGCACTTGCTAAACTTGATGATGAGTTAGCGATGCAATATTTAGAAGGCGAAGCGATTGATGTTGAACAAATTAAACGAGCGATTCGTAGTGTTACTTTAACAGCCGAATTCTTTCCTGTTGTTTGTGGATCAGCGTTTAAAAATAAAGGTATTAAGTTATTATTAGATGCCGTTGTTGATTATTTACCATCGCCATTAGATATTCCGGCCATTAAAGGAGTGCTTCGTAATGGTGAAGAAGCAAAAAGAAAATCATCTGATGATGAACCTTTTGCTGCCTTAGCATTTAAAATTATGACCGACCCTTATGTCGGAAAGTTAACTTTCTTTCGTGTTTATTCAGGGGTATTAAACTCAGGTTCTTATATCTTGAATTCCACTAAAGATAAACAACAACGCATTGGAAGATTATTAAAAATGCATGCCAATAACCGTGAAGAAGTTCAAGAAGTATATGCTGGTGATATTGCGGCGGCTGTTGGTTTGAAAGATACAACTACTGGTGATACTTTGTGTGATGAAAAGCATGCGATTGTTTTAGAATCAATGATTTTTCCAGAACCAGTTATTTCTTTAGCATTAGAACCGAAAACTAAAGCTGATCAAGATAAAATGAGTTTAGCGCTATCAAAACTTGCCGAAGAGGATCCGACATTTAAAACATGAACTGATAATGAAACCGCACAAACAATTGTTGCCGGAATGGGTGAATTACATCTAGATATTATTGTTGATCGCATGAAACGAGAATTTAAAGTTGAAGTAAATGTTGGAAATCCACAAGTATCATATCGTGAAACTATTAAAGTTTCATCTGATTGTGAAGGTAAATATATTAAACAATCAGGTGGCCGCGGACAATATGGCCATGTATGAATTAAATTTGAACCTAATCCAGATAAAGGGTTTGAATTTATTGATAAGATTGTTGGCGGAAGAGTTTCGCGCGAATATATTAATTCTGTTAAAGCAGGACTAGAAGCTAGTTTGCCTGGTGGTGTTTTAGCAGGATATCCATTAATTGATATTAAAGCAACATTATTTGATGGGTCATATCATGATGTTGATTCATCTGAGATGGCATTTAAGATTGCGGCCTCAATGGCTTTAAAAGAAATTAAGAAGCATTCACAACCAGTATTGTTAGAACCAATTATGATTGTTGAAGTCGTGGCACCAGAAGCATATTATGGTGATGTGGTGGGAAATCTTTCTTCAAGAAGAGGCCAGATTGAAGGCAGTGAGCAAAGAGGTAATATTCAAGTTATTAAAGCTAAAGTACCCTTAGCAGAAATGTTTGGGTATGCAACTGATCTTAGATCCTTTACACAAGGGAGAGCAAGTTATACAATGCAGTTTTCTCACTATCAAGAAACACCAAAATCGGTTAGTGAAAAAATTGTTGCCCAAAATTCAAGACAAGAACAATAATTTTATTGTTAGCAACTTGAATTTTAAGATAAATTTAAGATAAGATATAAATATCTTTTTTAAAAAAAGTAGTAATAAAAATGAAAGGGAGAAATGAAATGGCAAAAGCGGCATTTTCAAGAAATAAACCGCATGTTAATATTGGAACAATTGGTCATGTTGACCATGGTAAAACAACTTTAACAGCAGCGATTACTTCAGTATTAGCAAAACAAGGTGGAGCAACAGCAAGAAAATATGATGAGATTGATGCGGCACCAGAAGAGAAAGCAAGAGGGATTACAATTAATATTGCCCATGTTGATTATGAAACTGAAGCAAGACATTATGGACATATTGATGCCCCGGGGCACGCCGATTATGTAAAAAATATGATTACTGGTGCAAAACAGATGGATGGAGCAATTTTAGTTGTTGCTGCAACTGATGGCGCAATGCCACAAACTAATGAGCATGTTTTATTAGCTAAAAATGTGGGGATTAAAAAATTAGTTGTTTATTTAAATAAAGTTGATTTACTTGATGATCATGATATGCTAATTTTAGCAGAAGATGATATTAGAGAATTATTAACTAAACATGGTTTTGATGGTACCAATACACCAATTATTGAAGGTTCAGCGTTAAAAGCGTTAAATGGTGATCCAGAACAAGAAGCAAAAATTCTTGAATTAATGAAAGCTGTTGATGACTTTATTCCAACTCCAGAGCGAGATTTAAATAAGCCATTTATGATGTCAGTTGGAAGTGTTGTGAGTGTTCCTGGTCGCGGAACGGTTGCTACTGGTCTTGTTGATCGGGGAATATTAAAACCCGGGGAAGCGGTAGAAATTGTTGGGTTTGGTGATAAAGTAATTAAAAGTATTGCTACAAGTATTGAAACTGGTCACAAAACACTGGATGAAGCTAGAGCTGGTGATAATGTTGGAATCTTATTACGGGGCGTTGAAAAAGATGCCGTAAGAAGAGGACAAGTTTTATGTAAACCAGGAACAGTTACGCCTCATAGTAAATTTCAGGCAGAAATTTACTTATTAACAAAAACTGAAGGTGGTCGTCATACAGCAACTAAAAGTAATTATCAACCACAATTTTACTTACATTCTTCAGATGTAACTGGAACAGTTACCTTACCTGCTGGTGTTGATTTTGTGATGCCCGGTGATAATACTGAAATAACTGTTGAGTTAAATACTAAAGTTGCTTTAGAAGAAGGAACACAATTTGCTATTCGTGAAGGTGGTAAAACCGTGGCTTCAGGAATAATTAATAAGATTTTAGAATAAAAATTCTAAAAAATAAACTAAAATAAAAAACAAAGAAAAAGTTATCTATTTGAAATAGATAACTTTTTAATTTTACAAATTATTACTATTTAACTCTACTTAAAAGTTCAACTAATGTTTTAACCATGACCCCATTGCCACGAGAATCGGTATCAGCTGTTCCGGCAATATCTAAGTGAATGAAAGGTTTTTCTTCAACAAATTCTTGTAAGAAAGCAGCCGCTTGTGATGAACCCATATCACGAATTTTTCCAATATTTGCTAAGTCAGCTATTTGTGAGCATTGCACTTCTTCAATGTTTTCTTTGTAGATTGGCATTCTTCAAATGCGTTCTTTGCTTAAATTACTTGCTTGTTCAAATTGATTGTAAAAATCGTTATTATTACTAAATACACCAGTGGCGTGCTTTCCTAGAGATACCACGATTGCTCCGGTTAAAGTAGCAACATCAATAATTTTAGTAGCATTTTTATTTCTAATAGCATACGTAATACCATCAGCTAAAACCAAGCGTCCTTCAGCATCGGTATTTAAGATTTCAACAGTTTTACCGTTCATTGCTGTTGCTACAGCTTCAACTAGTGTTGCATGACACCCGATGCGATTTTCAGTTAAGCAAGCAACAGTAACAACATTAATTGGAGGTTTAATTTTAGCAATGGCTAATAATGTTGAACAAACAATAGCGGCGCCCGACATATCAAATTTCATATTAATCATTGAAGCTGCTGGTTTTAATGAATAACCACCAGAATCAAAGGTAATTCCTTTGCCAACTAAACCAATTTTTTCTTTACTGTTAGTATTTCCTGTGTATTCAATTATAACAACTCGGGGGTCATTGTGGCTACCATTAGCAACAGCTAGTAAAAGACCCATTTTATTTTCGATAATTGCTTTTTTATCTAAAATGGTAATTTTAACATTATCAATGACTTCAAAAACTTTTTGAATATCTTGAGCAAAGATTTCTGGATACATTAAGTTTGGCGGTGTATCTTGTAAGTTTCTTGTTAAATTAACACTATCTAGTTTAATTTGAGCAAGATTAAAAATTTCGGTGCTATCACTAATATTAGTAATTAGATAATAGTTTGCTTTTTCTTGCTTTTTTTCTTGTTTATAAGATATTACTTGATGTTGGGTATATAAAATGGCTTCACTAATGGCTTGTAATGATAATTGTTCATTAAAATCATCAGTTGTAAAACTAGCAACATCAATATTTAATTCGCGAGTGTTGGTGCTGGCACTGCTAAACTTTTTCATTCATTGCTGTAATTTAAAAAATGTCATTTTCTTTTCTTTAAAGTAAACGAAAAGGATTTTTTCTGAGTCGATTAAGGTTGTAATCCCTTCGGATTGTTCAACGGCGTACTTAATTTCTTCACCTTCAAAAATAGCTTTTAAAGTTACAATGTTTTGTTGTGGTTCTTTTATTAAGTTAATCATATTTTTCCTCCTATATAATAAAATTATATAAATTATAACACGGACGCATAAAGTTTTGTTAGGTAGGAAAAGGTTTAAATAATTTTTAATAAAAAGCAACGACAATTTAATTATCATTTTATTTAAAAAATAAGTAATAAAACAAAATATTTAATATCAACAAACAAAATCTCAATAAAAGGTTATAAAAACCAAGGAAAACGCTTATAAAAACAACATCAAAATAATTTTTTTACAACAAAAATCATACATAAGAAATATATACTTAATTTGAATATTGAAATAATTTATAGTAAATGATTATTTTTTCTTTCTCTAAAAATAACTAAGAAAAATAAACGCGACCTAATTTAATAACTTTATAATCAGCATATTCATATTCACCAACCGCTGATTTTAATTTAAAAAAATTATAAAATGTTTCATTGCGTGCGATTAGAAATCGGAATTAACAATAAAATATATAAGACTTGGTACATAACCTTTAATTTTATCTACTATTTTGATAATATTATTTTTTAAGTGAAGTATAAATGTTAGATAAATACAAAGACAAAAATGAATTTTATAGTCTAATAGGCAAGGCATAAAATGTTATAGTTATGTACCAAGTCTATAATAATAAATATATTGCTATTTTTAAATAAAATATTTTTAAAAAAACTGGTTTTTTTATAAGTCTCTCTCCTGATTTTAGATTAAGCATTTAGCAATTAACTACCCCCCTATTTTTAATTACTTATATTTTTTAAACTTTCCTTGATAAATTCAAAAACTATCAACTCCTTAAAACATAAATATTTTTCTTAAACTTATAATGACATTATTATATCTAAAATTAAATGATTTCCGTTGAAAATATTTTCTAAAAACGACAACATCACCCAATTTTAACAATACTCATTATATTTATACTAAACGGATATTTTTAAAGCTATAATAATTTTTCCAATTCATCCAATAGTTGCTTTAAATGCTCCATTAACGGTATATAGGTTGCTTTCAGTGCTAAATCAATCCCGACGACATCTTGCAAAATTAACATTGGTTCTTTATGTCCCCCTGCTTTAAGAAAATTCAAAATGTTATCTTTATTACCCTTTTCAAAATCATCATATAACTTAAACGAAGTCGCCACCGAAGTAGCATATTTATAAACATAATAAGGGGAATTAAAGAAATGCAAAATTCGTGGTCAAGCATAAATGGCATCATCAGCAATTTCATCATAAACATCATAACCATACTCAATTGAAATATCTTTAAATAGTTTCGCTAAAATACTAGCGTTAATCGGTTGCTCTTGTTCAACCAATTTATGAGCCTCCAATTCAAACTTAGCAAACTGAATTTGACGAAAGAAAGTAGCCATTAAATCATTAATTCTTGTTTCCAATAAATAAATTTGTTCATCTTTTTCTTTAACTTGCATATACAGATATTTAAATAAAAGATGTTCATTAAAAGTTGATGCCACTTCTGCTAAAATAATTGGATATTGCGCTAAATTAGGCGGTTGATATTTATTAGAAAATAATGTATGCACGGAATGACCTAATTCATGTGCTAAAGTAGCAACAGACCGTAATGAATCATCTCAATTCATTAAAATAATTGGTTCAACACCTTTGCCTGATGACGAATATGCCCCGCTGCGTTTGTTAGTATCTTCAAAATAATCAATTCGCCCTGGTGATAAAGCAATATCTAACATCTTTAAATATTCTTCTCCCAATGGTTGAAAAGCTGCTCTTACCATCGCAATCCCTTGCATAACAGAATACTCATTATTTTCCGTTTTGTTAATTAATAAATAACTATCAGTCGCATAAAACTTATCTAATTGAAAATATTTTTGTTTAATTTTAATAAAACGACGATATAAATTTATATATTCTTTTCCAACTTCTAATAAATTTAAATACATATCTGGCAATATTTTATCACCTAATAATGATGCTTGCAATGAACTTTCATAGTTTCTTAATTTAACTTCTTCAACACTAAATTGAATAATATCTTCATACACTTTAGCTAATGAATGCTTCTTTGTAATTAAATGTTTGTTTAATAAAATACTAGCTTCTCGTCTTAATTTTTGATCTTCTTTTGGACGTGATAATTGTGCTATTGTAGTTGCCAATGATTCTGTTAATTCCTGTTTTTCACCATCATAATCGAGATATTGTTTTTCCTTATCAGCATATGCTAATAAATCATAAAGTTGATAACTAGTACTTCGCGTTTTAGCAACATTATTTAATAATTCCTCTTGTTCTTTTGTTAATAAATATTTTACTTTTTCAAAAAATGACCGAAAATCATATTCAAAATTTGCTAATTCAGAATCACTTGCTAACATTTGCATAATTTTTTCCACACCAATTTGTTTTAATTCCGGTTCAACAAATGACATTTTAGTTTGAATTTTTAATGATTCATTCATCATTAAATTACTTAAATTAATAAACCGTTCATCAGTAGTATCTAAACTACCATAATGTAAATATTGAGAAAGTTTTGCATTTAAAATTTCTCCCGCTTCTGATAATAAAACATATTGCTTAAAATTTTCTTGTTGATGTAATTTTCCTTTTAAATTATACAATTTCCCATAATGATTAATATAGTTTTGTAACGCCTTCACTCATTCATCATCGCTAGTAAATAAATAACTTAAATCTCATTGATATTTTTTATCAGTATTAATTCGTTTCATTAATTATATCCTCTTCTCTAATTATCTATTTTATGATTATATCAATATATTACAGCATTTGTACAATCAAAAATGTATAAGGTCGCGTTTAGTTTTCTTAGGTATTTTTAGAAAAAGAAAAAATAATCATTTATTATAAATTATTTCAATATGCAAATTAAGTATATATTCTTATGTATGATTTTTGTTGTAAAAAATTATTTTGATGTTGTTTTTATAAGCGTTTTTTTAGTTTTTATAATCTTTTATTGAGATTATGTTTGTTGATATTAAATATTTTGTTTTATTATTTATTTTTCAAATAAAATGATAATTAAATTATGATTATTTTTCTTTCAAAATTATTTAAATCTTTTTTTACTACCTAACAAAACTTTATGCGTCCCATAAATTGTCCTAAAAAGGGTTGCCATTCCAAACATTTTATTTCCCTTTTTATTTTTTAGATGTTCTTTTTACTTTCTTAACTCTTTTTTCTTTTCTAAAATAAAATTAGGAATTGCCATTTTTATTTTTAAATTATCTTGTTGATAAATTTTCCATAACAAAAAAGAAATAATAATTGAAAAGCCAACAAGAAAAATAATTTCAACACTAAATACAATTCACTCAACAGTATTAGAAATAACCCCCCCAAATAAGGATGATTTGTAATATGAAACTTGAAAATCAGGATATTTTTCTTTAAGTTTATAAATCATATCATTAGCAACAGCAATTAAATTATTAGTATTAGTTTGTGAATATGTAAAAAGAAATAAACCAGAAAAAATAATTGGCAGAAAAAAAGTATAAAATAAGATTATTGAACCACGAGATAAATAAGATATTTTTTTAATAAGAACAAAAGATACACTTCAAATAATTATTAAAAATGTTAAACTTAAAATTGGTACAAATTGAACAACAAAAACAGTTAGTAAATTAGGATAATAATAAATCGGTGCCAAAATTTCAATCAAAAAAGTCTCACGAATAATTTCTTGTGGTTGTCCAGGAATTTCAAGAATATTTCTAGGATTATTATGACCATAAGAAAATTTTGATAACAAATCATAAAGATTTACTAAATCTTTATTAAGAAAATTAGCAATAATCAAAATAATTTCAATTAAAATAAATAATGAAATTAAAAAAATTGAAATTCGCAAAACATTTCAAATTGTTGGTTGTTTAAAAGAAACCCAAGTTTTTCGAAACCAATTTTGACCAAATAATAAAATTTTTTCCCGTTTATTAAAAACAAAAAAAGGCTTCACTAAATGACTAGCATAACTAGTATAATCAAAAGCAACAATTAAAGACACCAATGTTGCTTGAATAAGAAAAACTCATCAAATACCAACTTCACTAGTTCACTCATTATTATTTCCTTTTAAATTAATTAACTTTTGATAAAATTCTTTAAAAAGAAAATTTTTAAATCAGTCAATAGCTTCAGAATGAATTTTTTTACCAGATAACACCACTAAAAATTGATGAAATTCTTCAATCTCAAAATGATAAGGATTGGGAATAATGATAATATCTTTAGCATCCTTAATTTTTACTAGCGAATTTAAAGTTATTTCATTAGTTCATTGATATTTACATTGACCACCAGCTAATAACGCAAAACCAACAATTGTTATAATTCAAAAAATTAATAAAACAACCACTAGTGCTTTTGTTGTTTTTCATTTTTTATTTAAAAAAAATGCCCCCCCTAAAATAATAAAAATTCCTAAAAATACTAATGAAGTTCCCGTAATTGTATAGGCAAGTTGAGTATTCATACTGGTAATTATTTTAAAATCATAAAAATCAGATAAATATTGTAAAAGTATTTTATTATTTTCCAAAGAAAAATTATAATTATCTTGAAAATATTGTAAGTAATATTCTTCTCTTGTAAAAGCATTAAGATCATTAGTAAAAGTTGTAACTAATGAATCATTAACCAAAACAATAAGAAAAGCAATTCCTGGTGCTGACAAAAGAATTAAAAAAAGTGATATTAACAATGGTTTTGTTGCTTTCCCCTTCATTTTATTTCACCTAATTCTTTATTTTCTAATGTTATTATTTTACTATAAAATTATTTATTATTCATTGTAAATAAAAAGCATTCTTCATTTACCATTAATATCTTTAATAAATTCATATTCACTAGTCGCAAAATATTGCTTTACTAATATTTCTAAAGTCGCTTTTTGTGAATAACCAAATTCAAAGGCTAATAAATATTTATTATTCATTATTGTTTTTACTTGTTTAAAAATTAATTTATAGAAAAACAAACCATTATCAGTAGCAAATAATGCCAAATTTGGTTCATAATCTTTAACCGTATTTTCAATCTGTTCATCAATACCAATATAAGGCGGATTACATACTAAAATATCAAACTTATCATCATTATTAATAAAGGATGCTAACAAATTACTATTAACAAATTTAATATTTTGACAATTAAGATTCATCGCATTAGCTTTTGCAACTTTCAAAGCTTCACTACTAATATCACTAGCCACAACAAAAAGTTTTGCTTCTTCTAATGCTAAACTAATAGCAATAGCACCACTACCAGTAGCAACATCAAGAACTTTAATTTGCTTTACATCTTGAAAATAGTCAGCAACATAATACAAAACATTTTCTACTAATTCTTGCGTTTCAGTACGCGGAATAAAAACATTAGAATTAACAATAAAATCTCGCTCCAAAAAAGTTTGATAGCCTAAAATATATGCCAACGGTTTTCCTTGTAAATTAACATTAATTAAAGCATAAAAGTCTTCTTCACTAACTTTACTTTCAATATCTAAATTAGAATATAATTCTTGCAATGAATAACCTGTTAAATGAGATAATAATCATTTACAATGGTGACTACGATAATCAGCATATAATTTTTGACTCTTTTGTAATAACTGATGATAATTCATAACTAATCTTCCATTCCCATTTTTATTTTTTGTTCATCATCAATTAAAGCGTTAATAATTTCATTAAGTTCACCCATCATAATCCGATCAAGTTTATTTAATGTCAAATTAATCCGATGATCACTAACACGATTTTGAGGATAATTATATGTTCGAATTTTTTCTGCACGCACACCACTACCAACAGCATTTTTTCTTAATATTCCCAATTCATTTTGTTGAGCTTCAAGTTTAGCTTCATAAATTTTAGCAAGTAACACTTTTAAAGCTTTATTCTTATTATCATGTTGACTGCGACCATCTTGTGAAGTTGCTACAATTCCAGTTGGAAAATGAGTAATGCGCACCGCTGAATCAGTAGTATTAACATGTTGTCCTCCGGCGCCAGAAGCTCGATAAGTATCAATTTTGAATTCTGATGGTTTAACATTAACATCTAAAGCATTGGCTTCTGGCAAGACAACAACCGTAGCTGTAGAAGTATGAACTCTTCCTTGTGATTCTGTTTTAGGAATTCTTTGCACGCGATGACTACCGGCTTCAAATTTCATTTTTGCATATACTTTTTCACCTTTAATCAAAAATGAAATTTGCGAAAAACCACCAGAATTTGATATTCGTGCATCTAAAAGTTCTATTTTTCAATTTTGTGATTCACAATATCTTAAATACATCCGATATAAATCACCAGCAAAAATATTAGCTTCATCACCACCGGCAGCACCACGAATTTCAATAATAACATTTTTATCATCATTAGGGTTTGTCGACAATAAGGCAACTGTTAATTGTTGTTCAACGAGGAACAATGATTCTTCATTACCTTTTAATTCTTCTTTTGCTAAATTTAGCAAATCAGCATTTTTTTCATTTTGAAAAATATTTTTAATTTCTTGAAGATTACTTTCAATACTAAGATATTTCATATATAGCACTACTGTATCACTAAGTTTAGCTCTTTCTTTAGATAACTTAGTTAACAATTCAATATTATTATTAATATCAGATTGACTTAGTAAACTATTAATTTCATTATAACGATGTTTCATTGTTTCCAATCGTTCTCGGGTTTTGACATTCATTTTTATTCTCCTTAATATTGGTTTGTGGATAATCATTAACAATATGACAATGAAGACAGCGTGCCTCATAAAATTCATTGGCACCAATTAAAACAATCGGGTCATGATAACTAGCAGGTAACCCATTAATTATTCTTTGGGTTCTTGTTGCTGGCGAATGACATTTAACACATATTGCTTCTAATTTAGTAACAAATTCAGCTCTTGTTAATAGTTCTTGCATACATTTAAAAGGTTCACCACGAAAATCTTTATCTAAACCAGCAACAATAATCCTCTTCCCCTGATCTGCTAATTGTTCTAAAACTATTAAAATATCACTTGTAAAAAACTGAATTTCATCAATTGCAATAACTTCGGTATCATTATGTAAAAATTCAATTAATTGTCGAGCATCACGAATTCTTATTGCTTTAATCTTTCTTTTACTATGACTAACAATTTCTTCTTCATCATAGCGATTATCAATCATTGGTTTAAAAATTTGAATTTTTTTATTAGCAAATAATAACATATTTATTCGTCGCATTAATTCTTCAGTTTTACCAGCAAACATACAACCACTAATTACTTCAATTCATCCATCTTTATAACGCACATACATTATTTACCCTCACTTTGATTAATATTCTTTGCTAACAAATTCAAATCATTTAATAATGCATCAACAGTATGTCAAGAATTAGTTTTCACACCAGCTGCGCGATGATGACCACCCCCCCCATATTTTGCTGCTAAATCATTAATTTTCAATCCCGCACTCCTAATACTAATTTTAATAAATTCATCATTTTCATCTTGACTACAAAATGCTCACATATGTACTCCCAAAATACTACCTAAAAGATTAACTAAATTATTAGCTTTTTCTTTAGTAATTAAAAATTCTTTTAAAATATCTGGTGTTAACTTTAAAAAAGCAACACCATTATCAGTAACAGTAAAATTACTCAAAGCAAATGCTTGAAATTTAATAATATTCATTGGCCGTTGATACAAATTATTATAAAGTTGTTCAATATTAAAATCTGTTGTCATTAAAAAATTTGCTAATAAAAAAGTTTCTGGCCGTAAATTACCATAAAGAAACCTTCCGGTATCAGTTACCATTCCATGAAATATCGCTTTAGCAGCTTTCTTTGTAACTTGCAAGTTATTATCTAAAGCTAATTTTGCTATCATTTCACTTGCTGATGGTGCCGCATCATCAATTCACTCTAAATCGGCATATTGTTCATAAAATGGATGATGATCAATTTTAATCTTATATTTTCCTTTTTCTCAACCAACACCATCAACTCTTTCGGCATTAGCACAATCACCAATAATTACTAAAGCATCACGATAGTCCGCTCCCTTAACATCATCACAGCGACCGATATAATTCAAGTCTAATAAACTAACACCACCAGTTAAAACTCTAATATGAGGCAAATTAGAATCAATTAAATGTTTTAAACCAAATTGTACGCCATAAGCATCACCATCAGGGTTAATATGGCGCAAAATTATTACCGTGGAATATTCTTTTATCTTCTCTCAGATTTGTTTAGTCATTTTATTATTCTCCTCTACCATCTTTTAATTAATTGATCTGTTTTACTATCAAATAAATAAATACCCCCTGACAAAATATTAAATTTAATTTCTTCTTTTAAAAATTTTTTATTATTTGAGGGGGTGGCTATTACTTTAATAATTTTATTATCATTTAAAATTACATCAAGTAATCAATCACCTTTACGCATTTTTTTTAACTTAATAACTCATCCGTAAAGTGGTTGCTTATTAATAGGTTTTATTTTTTGCTTATAAAAATCAGGAACAATTTTTTCTGGTAGAATACCAACATTAAAACTAAAATTTTTATTTTCCATATAAAGCGTCTTTAAACTAACAATATTAATATTATCAATTAATAACCACGATTCAGTATAATTAAAGTACCCAAACCAATTTAAATGTGGTGAACTAATCGACTGTAAAACATCTTTATTAAAAGGTTGAGCAATAATATTTTCTTTTGTATCTTGCTGAATAATATCACCATTTTGTAAAATAATAACTTTTTGAGCAACATCAATAATACGATAACCATATTTACTAATAATAAGAATCGTTAAATTATAATTCTTTTGAAGTTTTTCAATTAAATGACCAAACTCATTTTTATATTGTTTAGATTGTTTAACTAAAGTATCATCAATAATAAGTAGCCGTTTTTGTTGAATAAGAGCAATAGCAATTTGCAACTTAATTCGATCTCAACCAGTAAATTGTCAAATAAAACTAAACTTTAAACCTTTTAACTCAATATCATCAATAATATTCTTTACTTGTAGTCAAGCTTGTTGACGAACCCTAATAACTGCTCTACTAGCGGTATGAACTTCATTTTTAAACTTTTTTACACTAATCTTATCAAAACCATTTAAAAGCAATTGATGATAAATATAAGTTTCATTCATAATCTTTCCTTGGAGCATTTTAATTTCTGAAAATAAAATTTCACTAATAATTTTTCCTTGTTGAAAATAAAATTTATTGCGATATTCTCTGGTTGCTTGCTTTCACTGCTTAAACTTATTACTTTTTTTCAAACGAATAAAATCAGCATTTTTATGTTGATATTCAATGCTTTTAACTAACTTTCAAAAGTTTTTCTCATATGCTTTTGTATCAATTTCCGCTTGTAAAATATTTTTTCTTAATTCAGTAATTTCACCATCTAAAGTTTCTAAAAACTCATTAGCAACAAATGCTACTTCTTTCATCTTAAATGAACGATTATTTCCCTTATGTCCTTGATGACAATGACAACTTTTTTCCATTCTTGTTAAAATAAAAATTTTATCCCATAAAGCTTGTAAAAAAGTTAACCGACTATTTAAAATGGTTAATTTTTCCGCTTCTACAACTCAACTTTGAAATCTTTGCGTTAAAATTGAAGTATTACTAGCATTAACATCACTCATAATTTGTTTAATTGCTGTTTGGTGAAATTTGTTAATAAACTCATAATATTTATTAATCCGTGTTTCTTCAAGAATCAGACTATTTTCAAGAAAATCCTCATTAAAATCTCGTAACCGATCTTTATATTTTTTCTTATCAACATTAACACCATTATTAATTAAATCATTTAAATGATGTTTAGCATCACGATAATCCTGTTTAGCCTGTAAATAAAAATTTTTATTTTTTAAATATAAACTAGTTAATTTTCAAGGAATTGAAAAAATTGAAAAAAGAAATTTTTGCGGAAAAATTAACGCTAACGGTCGTTTTTTTGGTAATTTCGTTGTGATATTTTCTTCATTAAAAATTATTTGCCCTGTTTCTAAATTTTTACCATCTTTAAAAGCTTTAAATAAAACATTTTTTTCTTCATAAGAATTAGTAATCAAAACACAAACATCATTATTAAAAATATCAAAAGAAATATTTTTTAAAATAACAATATCTTTTTGTTTAACAACAATATTCTTAAGTTCTAATATCACAAAATCACCTATTTCTTGGTCTCATTACATTATACGATAAACTAAAAATAATACGAAAAAACTCACTATAATTGATCGCGTTTAGTTTTCTTAGATATTTTTAGAAAAAGAAAAAATAATCATTTATTATAAAATTATGGGATTGTACAATTAACTGTGTCTCTAAGTAATTAACTTAAATTCACTCTGTCCTCAAATTTTATCATTAAATGTGAAATTGCACTACCCCAATTTTGAATTGGCATCGTTCATTTATTAACCATATTTTGAAATGCTAAATAAAATATTTTAAAAACTGATGTGTCATTAGGAAAAATCTTTTTATTTTTAACGATTTTTCTTAATTGACTATTAACAGACTCTATTGCATTAGTTGTATAAATAATTCTTCTAAATTCTTGGGTATATTCAAGAAAAATTATTAAATTATCTTAGTTATTTTTTCATGATTTAGCAATTTGGGGGTATTTTTTATCTCACTTTTCAGCAAAATTGTCTAAAGCAAGTAAAGCTGTATCTTCATTAATTACTGTATAAATTGATTTTAAATCATTAGCTACCAGTTTACGGTCTTTGTAAGTAACGAATTTGATGAACAATACATAATTGATGTTGTGTTTTTGGAAAAACAGCTTCTATTGCATCAGACATTTCTGTTAAATTATCACTACAAGCAACAAGAATATCTTGTAATCCGCGATTTTTCATTTCCGTAAGATTATTATTCAGTCAAAATTTGGCTCCCTCATTCTCGCTAATTCACATTCCTAAAATATCTTTTAAACCATCTAAATTAATTCCTAAGGCAAGATAAACTGCTTTATTTATTATTCGTTTATCTTGCTTTACTTTAACAACAATACAATCAAAATAAACAATCGGATAAATCTTCTCTAAAGGTTTAGTTTGATCACATTTTAACTTCTTCAATAACATCATCAGTTATTTGACTAATTAAACTTTCTGAAATTTCTGTTCCGTGATAGAATTCTTGTAATTGTGCTTTGATATCAGAAATTATCATTCTTCTTGCATATAAAGAAATTACTTTTTGATCAAAGTTATCAAATCTTTTTTGTCTTTTTGGAATAATTACTGGTTCAAAAGTACTATTTTGATCTCTTGGTACATCAATTGCAATTGAACCATTTTTAGTAATAATGGTTTTTGGTGTACTACCATTTCTTTTGTTATAGTTATCATCTGTTTCAAGATGATCTTTAATTTCTGCATTTAACATTCTTTCAGTTAATTTTCTGGTAAATTCCTGAAAAATATTATTACTTTTAAATAAATCTTGTGGATTATCAATATTTTCTAAAAAATAATCCACAACTTTATCAATTGCATCAGGTTCTTTTTTTATTTTTTTGTCATTTTCTGTTCTCCTTCGTTTAAGTATAATTTAGAATGAATTATCGAGACACGGAATTTTGGACAGCACCATAAATATATATATATTTCAACATGCAAATTAAGCATATATTTCTTATGTGTGATTTCTTTTGTAAAAACTTATTTTAATGTTTTTTTATAAGTATTTTGCTTATTTTTTATAACCTTTTATTGAGATTATGTTTGTTGATATTAAATATTTTGTTTTATTATTTATTTTTTAAATAAAATGATAATTAAATTATGATTGTTTTTCTTTCAAAATTATTTAAATCTTTCTTTACCTACCTAATAAAACTTTATGCGTCCACTATTTAGCGAGTTTTAAACTATTTTTTTAAAGAATTTTTCAAGTCTTCTAATGATACTTCTGTTAACTTATCACTTTTTTTACTTGTATCTTTAACTATTGGTTTTTGATTTTTAGCATTTACAATTTGTTTCTTTAAAATTTCTTGTTGTTTTGCTTGTTGTTTGACAAACTTTTCTACTTGTCCATCAGCACGCATTGATTGTTGCTGACCAGTATAAAAAGGATGACATTTTGAACAAGTATCTACTCTAATTTCTTTCCCCTTGGTTGAACCAACAGCAAAAACATTAGAACATGTTATACAAGTAATTTCTGCTTCATAATAATTAATAGCATTCTCTTGACCTTTTTTACTCATTGTTTCACCTCTAAAATATTTCCACTATCAAATAATAACATATATTGTGTTAATTACAAAATCAGGGAGGACGCATGATCGCGTTTAGTTTTCTTAGATATTTTTAGAAAAAGAAAAAATAATCATTTACTATAAATTATTTCAATATGCAAATTAAGTATATATTTCTTATGTATGATTTTTGTTGTAAAAACTTATTTTAATGTTGTTTTTATAAGCGTTTTCTTTGGTTTTTATAACCTTTTATTGAGATTTTGTTTGTTAATGTTAAATATTTTGTTTTATTATTTATTTTTTAAATAAAATGATAATTAAATTATGATTGTTTTTCTTTCAAAATTATTTAAACCTTTCTTTTTCTGCCTAACAAAACTTTATGCGGCCAAACACTACTAATCTTTGTTTTTCGTTTAAATTTTTTAAATTTATAACTTCTTTTAAAATTTAAAAGCCATTTTCGTCACAAGAATTACAGATTCCAACCGCATTTTTATTACCAACAACATAACTTTTGCTATCGCATTCGATACAAAATATTACTGCCAAAAGAATATACCCCCTAAAAGTTTATAAAAACCAAATGTGCAAAACATCTGTGGTTTCTACAAAATTAAAAGTTTGCTTAATTTTATGTAATAAAATTTGTGTTATAATTAAAGATGAAATGCAGATGCGAGGATTTTAAATAATGAAATTATTTATTAGTTTAAAAGAATGAAATTGATATCATTGATTAATAACCGGTTTAATTTTACTGTTAATATTTATTCTTATAATATGACAAATATTATTATTTATTTTTCATCAAAGAAAATTTTTAGAAGGTAAAATCATTAATTATTTAGAAATAATTAAATTATTACCACTTCGTCAAAGACTATATCGGTTATCAGAAATTTCTAGTTATCATCACGAATTTGAAACAATTTTACCGTATCGAATTTTTCTTTATGAAAGCAATAGTCAAGAATTATTATCATTAATAAATGAATCATTAATAATTTTAAAACAAGATCAGCAAGATATTAATAAATTTAGTTTATATAAATTAAAACAATTATTAGCAAAAATTAATAAATTAAGTAAAAAATCACGATCCCTATTGTTAGATTATGAAAATGCTCTTAAAATTGAATTAACTCAACGCGAACAAACATCATTAGACTTGGCACATAACTATAACATTTTGTGCCTATTAAACTATAAAATTCATTTTTATCTTTGTATTTATCTAAAATTTGTACTTCAACTAAAAAGTAATATTATCAAAATAGTAGATAAAATTAAAGGTTATATACCAAGTCTATTATATAAAAGTTTTTTTAATCAGTTAGTTAATAATGCTACTAAATTACAAATTCATGTGGCAATAAATTCTAAAAAATTAGATTATTTAATTAATGTTTTACAAAATATGTTATATAATTTTAAAATTGAACTAACTAAAGGAGTATTTTTGAAGTCATATCAAATTCTTAATAAGATTGTTATTGGTTTAATTTCATTTACAGAAATTTTAGATAAAATTCCACAGTTATTAACGATTGTATATAAAGTTATTCCTAAGCAATTAAAACAAATGACTACTTTATATATGAATAAAGGAAATGATATTGTTCTTCAAGAGCAGTTTGTTAATTTATTTGATGGTGTTAATCTTCAAGTTCAGCAAGTTTTAAAAAAATGTTAGATAATTTAAAATATAAAAAAGGACAAGTCAGAGTTGAAAAAATTCTGGTTTTGCTAGCTAATTTTAATTATCAAACGCAAAAATAAAAAGATTTAAAAACAATTTTTTCAACTTATTATGAGCCAATCATTAAAGTAGTTGAACTAATTGAAAATATCTTTTAAAATTTAAAAAAAGAGTTAATACAAATTGAAACCGTTTATTTATTTTTGCCAATGAAAAAAGAAATAATTAATAATAGTCAAAAATTAGTTAAAAATTTAAGTTCGCAAATGAATGAATTAATTGTGATTATGAATCAAACAAAAACTAATTCTTATCATTAATTAGTTAAACTACAAGTAAAAATTTTAGAAAATGTTTTAAAAACCCAAGTTCATTTAGAACAAGTATATAAATTATTAACGCAAAAAACTGAAGAAGAAAAACAATTAAAAAAGCCACTCTCGAATTTAAGAATTTTATTAATGTAATTAAATGCTAAATTAAATAAAATTACTTATCAAAAAATTGCTTATAATTTCAAAGACCGGATTAGTGATGTTTATAACTCATTTTTGGAACTTAAGGAATTAATTAGTATTAAGTGATGATTTACAAGAACAAAAGCGATTATTACGCAAGTTATATTTATTAAAAGATAATATTTATAAATTGCATAGTAAAATCAAAAGTATTGCTATCATTGATCAATTAATTCAACAAGCAATTATATATGATTATAAATTTTGTACTATTGATGAGATAGTGTTAACAATAAAATTAAAAGTTCACAGTTAATTTATAACAATGCTAATTATGAAGATGCATTACAGTTAGTATTACAAGCATTAGAATATTCGCATGAGCATCGTTTATATAAAAGATTGCAAAAAGGATAATAGAAAGTAGGAATAATTAAAAATGAATGATACTATTTTAATTCGTTATGGTGAATTATCAACTAAAGGCAAGAATCGTTATTTATTTATTAATCAGTTAGAAAAAAATTTAAAAGTTAGGTTAATAGCATTTAAATATTTAAATATTGTCACAACACATAGCCGGATGTTGATTTATTTAAATCAACACCAAACTAATCCTATTGAAATTGAACAAATTACTAATATTATTAGAAATACTTTTGGAATTACTTCGTTTTCTTTTGCTAAACAAATTATTAAAGATTTAAGTGTTATTCAGAAGGAAATTTTGAAATTGATTAGTAATTTAGAATTTAAATCATTTAAATTGGATATTAATCGTATTGATAAAAAATTTCATTGTAATTCTTTAGAAATAATTAATGTTATTGCTGGATTAATTTTAGATTATAAAAAAGATTGTCAAGTTGATTTAACAAATCCACAATTAACGATATATTTAGAAATTCAAATTGATAATGCTTTTATTATGTTAAATAAAATTACCGGATTAAAAGGTTATCCTGTTGGTATTGCCGGAAAAGTATTATTACTTATGAGTGGCGGGATTGATTCACCAGTTAGTGCTTATTTATTAATGAAACGAGGATTGGAAGTTCATTATTTACATTTTATAACCCCGCCATATACTAAAGATGAATCATTACAAAAAGTTATTAATTTAGTTAAAATCTTAGGAGTTTGTGGCGGTAATGTTGTTTCAAAATTATATATATGTAATTTTAGCAGTTTACAACAAGAGTTAAAACATATTCCTTTATCATCGTATCAGATTACAATTATGCGCCGAATGTTTATGCGCATTGCTAATCATTTAGCAAGAAAATTGCGTATTAAAATTTTAGCAACTGGTGATTCTTTAGGACAAGTAGCATCGCAAACAATTGAAAGTTTATCAGTTATTGATGATGCTAGTGATATGGTAATTTTGCGGCCATTAATTACTTATGATAAAAATGAAATTATTAATATTGCAAAAAATATTAATACTTATGAAACATCAATTATTCCTTTTAAGGATTGTTGTTCATTATTTGTTCCTCAAGACCCGGTAATTAAACCAATAATTGCTATTGTTAAGAAACAAGAGCAAAGCATTTTGTGAGAAGAAATTTTAGCATTAACAGTTGAAAATAATATATATATATTTTCGGGACTGTCCAATTAACTGTGTTTCTAAGTAATTAACTTAAATTCACTCTGTCTTCAAATTTTAATTCTAAAAAATAATCAGCAGCTTTATCAATTGTATCAGGGGGTTTTTGCTTTTTTATAATTTTTTGTTTTACTTCTTCTTAATAGAATTCAGAATAAATTATTGAGACATAGAATTTTAGACAGGATCTAATTTTGAAAAAAAGTAGGTGAAAATAATTATTAATTTAAATGTTCATAGTGAGTATTCACTATTAAGTTCACCGTTAAAATTAAAAGATTATTTTAATTTTGCAATTAAAAATAATCTTTCGGTTTTAGCATTGACTGATAAGAATACAATGTTTGGGTCGATGCGATTTTATGAACAATGCCAAAAATATAATATTAAACCAATTATCGGTATTGATATTGATGTGTTAGATATTGCTCATAATCTTAAATTAGAATTAATTGTTATTGCTAAAAATCAGCAAGGTTATGAACAACTTTGTCTTATTTCTTCAATAATTGCTATTTCTAATAACTCAACAATTAGTTGTAAGCAATTATTAGAACATTTAAATGAAATTATTGTTATTTTTAAACCACAAAATGCTTTAACAATGTCTTTAACAATGCAATCTGAATATTTAACAAGAATTCAAAAAAAGGCTCTCACATATATGGGAATTAATCAGAATAATCTTAATAATGTTCAATATTGAATTGATAATCATCAATTAGTTGTTCCTTGTAATTTAGTGAAATATTTACAACCTGATGATAAACAAACATTACAGTTAATTGAGGCTATTAAGGAACAAAAATCGTTAGCAGAAACTAATATTAATGATTTTGGTGATTATCATTATTTATTATCATTTGATATTTATTGTGAATATGAACAAATATTAATAACTAATTTGCAACAGTTAATTAATAATGTTAATTTACACTTACAATTTAATATTAAGGAAAATATGTTACAGTATCCGACACCGATTGGTGTTAATAGCAATGAATATTTGCAAAACTTATGTTTACAACGATTACAAAATAATAAGGAAATTAATAATGATCGGCGTTATCAACAACGATTATCTCATGAATTATCAATTATTTGTGAAATGGGTTTTGCTAATTATTTTCTTATTGTTTATGATTATGTTAAATATGCTCGTGAGCAAAATATTATGGTTGGCCCGGGAAGAGGGTCTGTTGCCGGGAGTTTAGTAGCATTTTTATTACAAATTTCTATTGTTGACCCGATAAAATATGATTTAATTTTTGAAAGGTTCTTAAATCCGCAACGAATATCAATGCCGGATATTGATATTGATTTTCAAGATGATCGCCGAGAAGAAGTAATAAAATATTTAGTTGGAAAATATGGCAAAAATAATGTTGCCCAAATTATTACTTTTCAAACAATTACTTGTAAAATTGCCCTTAAAGACACAGGAAGAGTATTAAATATTCCTTTAGATATTATTGATAAAATCAGTAAAGCGGTGCCATTAGATTTAAATTTAGATTTATCATTAGCCGTTAGTAAAATTGAAATTTTACAAGTGTATATGATGCAATATCTGCAGTTATTTTTATTAGCAAAAAAAATTATTGGTTTACCACGACAATTTGGAACGCATGCTGCTGGTGTTGTTTTATCACAATTACCGATAATGCAAATTGTTCCGATTCAAAAAGGTTATAACAATATCTATTTAACGCAATATTCAATGAATCATTTAGAATCATTAGGATTATTAAAAATGGATCTTTTAGGTTTAAGAAATTTAACAATTTTAAAACAAATTCTTGATTTGATTAATAAAGATTTATCAATGGTTATTAGTTTAGATAAAATACTTTTAAATGATGATAAAACATATCAATTATTAAGTGAAGGATATACAGCTGGTATTTTTCAGTTAGAGTCTAAAGGAATGCAACAAATTTTAGCAACCATGCAACTAAAAACTTTAGAAGATATTGTTGTTACTAGTTCATTATTTCGCCCTGGTCCGCAAGAATATATTAAGACATATATTAAAAGAAGGTTAAAACAAGAAGTGGTTTGCTATTTACATCCTGATTTAGAGCCAATATTAAAAACAACTTATGGAATTATTGTTTATCAAGAACAAATTATTTTAATTGCGCAAAAAATTGCTAATTTTTCATTAGCAAAAGCTGATATTTTAAGAAGAGCAATTAGTAAAAAAAATCAGAACGAGATGACCTTATTAAGTAAAGAATTTATTACTTCTGGTGTTGCTAATGGTTATGATGAAAAAACTGTTAAGCAAATTTATGATGATATTAATCAGTTTGCTAGTTATGGTTTTAATCGAAGTCATGCGGTATCGTATTCATTATTAGGCTATTGAATGGCTTATTTGAAAGCCAATTATTCATTACAATTTATGTGCGTATTATTAACTAGTGTCGTTGCTAGTGCTAATAAAATTGAACAGTATCTTAAAGAATGTCAAAGGTATCATCTAAAAATATTGCCACCGTCAGTTAATTATTCAGCAGAAAATTTTATTATTGAAAATAATATGCTTAGAGTACCATTAACGATAATTAAGCAAGTAGGGGCGGCAATGTATGAAGCAATATATGTTGAAAGAGAAACTAATGGACAATATAATGATTATTTCTCGTTTGTGGCGAGAATGATGCTTAAAGGCTTAAATACAGCTGTATTAGAAGCATTAATTGCTGCCGGAGCTTTGGATGAATTTAAAATCTCACGAAAAACCATGAAATTAAATATGACACTAGCTTTTCGTTATGCACAATTAATTCAGGTATCAACTAATGATAATATCACTCTAAATTATGATTTGGTAGCAATGCCTAATTTAAAAAAAGAACCAGATAATTTATTAGAAAAAGCTCAAGATGAATTAAAATATTTCGGTTTCTATTTACAAACCCGCCCTTTATTGTTAATTAAAAAGCAATTGCAATTAGAGAAAGAAATTATTAAATTACAAAATTTAGATAAATTAATTAATTGAAAGGTTAAAGTATTAGTTCTTATTAATCGTGTTAAACAAATTAAAACTAAAGATGGCCAGTATATGTGTTTTTTAACAGTAAGTGATGATTATGGAACAATTGATGTGACAGTTTTTAGTAGCATATATGCTCAATGCCAAGAACAACTTAAAGAAAATAATATTGTTTTAATTAATGCTACTGTTGAAAAGTATAATAATAAAATTCATTTAGTTTTACGAACTTTAAAAGTAATAATTATTTAAGGAAAAAATCTTATCTAAATTAGATAAGATTTTTTTATTTTTAGAAACCATATACATATAACAAGATGGTCGCGTTTAGTTTTCTTAGGTATTTTTAAAAAAATAAAAAATAATCATTTACTATATGGAGTGTCAACCCTTTTTAGGAAATCCACCCCATTCATTTTTTTATTGCAAAATGAAACAAATTGCTATAGCTAATAGGATGTTATCTATCAACTGGTAAACTTCTTTTGGTTATGGCGACCACCAACAATTTATCGTGCTTTAATACATACCAACATTATTAATTCACTTGTATTTAATTTTCAAAGAACAAATTTTTAACATCTTATAAAATAAAAAGACAATCATTGCTGACTGTCTTAATACGTATTCAAATCTTTTCCTACCTAACAAAACTTTATGCGTCCATCATATATATTAACAAGAAAATAATAACTTTATGTTATAATGTTTTTGATTTTATTTTTATAGAGGTGAATTAAATGCAATTTAAAAAAATATTAAGTATTAAAAGCAGTTTTATTTTAACAATATTACCTATAATATCTGTTACTGCGTGTAACAGCAATTATGATGAAATAATATTAAAAATTAGAAATAAAGAAACATTTATTGGTTATATTGGATCAGAAAATTGTCCAGGATGTCAAAAATTATCAAAACAATGAAATCTTTGAATGCAAGAAAAAGATTGAGACAAAGATATTTTGGATTTAAAAGATGAAAATTTAAAAATTAATCGCTATGCTTTTGTTAGTGATTATGACTTTAAAGGTGCTAATGATAATACTTGAAATAAAACTTTTTTTGAAACTAAGTGGGTTAAAAATACTTTTGAATGATTAAAAAAATCACAAAAAAACTTATGAACAACCAACAAAGACATCAATAAAGGCTTTGAACCAGATTATCTTCCTGGAAATGGTATCCCCATAATATTTTTTGTTAAAAACGGTGAATATCGCTGATTTATTAATAAATGAGGTGATGTTATTGATAATATTGATGATATGACAACTAGCAACAGCGACTTTAAGCAAAAACCAGCATATAATCGTAGTACTTTAACACGACTAGCTCGTGACTTTATAATTAATGATTTTAAAGATTTTTATACATTAAATTAAACAAAAAGCTGGTAACTCAATTACCAGCTTTTTAATTTTATAAATAATCTTTACCTTTCTGAATTTCATTTAAAGATAAATCCAAATAATATCTAATTGCCGTAAAACCTCATAACTTACAGTACAAACAACATTAGCGACATTTTAAGACTGCGAGTATATTTAATACACCCCCCACACCACTCATTGGTAAACGAAAACACTGATTCAAATGCTCTTGTAATATCGTTTTTGGAATACCAGACGATTCTTTACCAAATACTAAATATATTGGTGTTTCACTTTTTGTAAAATTAATATCACTAGGTGGTTTTTGACCATATTTTGTGGAAAAAAATAAATTAGCATTAGGATTTTTACTAAGAAAACTATTTCAATCTTCATAACTTTCATATTGTAAAAATTCAAAATAGTTAGCAGATGACCGAATAATAAAACGATCATCTAAAAAGAACCCTAATGGTTCAATTAAATGCAGTTTAACATTAATATCAACACAAGTTTGCATAATAATAAAACCAATATTACCAGCATTTCCGGCTCATATAAAACAATGTTAATTTTAGTATTCATTATTTTATTATCTTCCTTACTTATTCAATTAACCATCTTTTGTATTGCTATCGTACGATGTGATATTTGATTTTTTTCTTGTGCTGTTATTTTACCTAGTGTTTTTTTATATTCTGGTAAATAAAATATGGCATCATAACCAAAACCATAATTACTTTGGCGTTCACTATTAATTAAACCATTTAACAAACTGACAAAGACTTTTTCAATATTTTTAGTAACATCAACAAAAGCAAGAGCACAAACATAGCGACAATCTAGGAATTTAATATTTATCATCTTTTCTAAAATAACATTAGAAGCTTGCATAAAACCATCAGTTGTATCCATTCGATGCGTCGAACAAATTCCTAGGAAATTATCTAATGCTAATATTTCTAATCCAGAATCATCACCTAAAGCTGGTTTTTGTAATAGTTTGCTTAAAGTTCTTGCCTTAATTAAAGAATTTTCAATAAATGTTACCCCTATTTCTTCAATGTCTTCAATTTCTTATTATCAAGAAACTGCTTAATGTCTAAAAGTGTCTTTACATCGTATTTTTGTCCTAATATGTTTTGAAATTCTTCTAACTTATTAGCATTAATAATTGCTAAAAATAATTGTTTTATCATCAATAATCAATACCCTTCCGAGCCCAAATATTTTTTTCTGAATAATGTCTTGTTGATGTTACCTCACTAATTAAGTCGGCAATTGATTATAATTTTTCTGGACAACATCTCCCGAAAGTGCAACTTCAATACTCTTAGCTTTATTCTCTAATGCTAACACTAATTCATCTTCATAAATTAATTTATTTTGCAAACAATCTAAAATCTCATCAACAACAATTAAATCAATATTAGAATTTTTTAAACTTTCCATTAAAACTTCAAGACCCTTTCTCGTTTCAACTTTTAACTATTGTTTTTCTTCATCATCTATTTCTCAAAAAAGTTTTTTTGATGTTTGATAAAAATCAATAATTGTTAAATTAGTATGCTTTTCAAAAAATATTAATTCACCTGTGGGGCGATTTTTTAAAAAACGAAAATATACTACATTTCAATCATTTCCTAATGCTCTAGCTGTCATTCCATTTAAAATACTAGTTTTGCCTTTATCTTCACCACAGTAAATATGAAGATACCCTTGTTCTTGATTTATCACTCAACCTCCAGATAATATGATATATTTATTCATTGTCATTATATAATAAAATTAATTATGGAATGGCAACCTTTTTTAGGACATTTTTTATGTAGACTGCCATTTTCTAAATTTAATGGGTGTTAAATAATTTAAGCTACCGTGAATTCAAATATTGTTATATTAATTAACAAAATCAAATAGTTCGCATTTTAATTGTGTTAAATTTTCAAATTTTTTACCCTTAATAAATTCTGTTTTAAAGGTTTTGTAAGTTATTTCAGTCACAGCATTATCATAAGGACAACCTTCATTGCTTAATGATCTTTTAATATTAAAGGTTATTAAAATTTCATCAATGATTTTATTTTTGAACTCATTACCGTGATCGGTATGAAATAAAATTATTTGCTTTAATATATTCGTGTTATTTTATGAAAAGCTTGTTGAACTAGTTCAGCGGTTTTGTTTAGCCCGGCATTATAGCCAATTACTTCGCGATTAAACAAGTCAATTAATAAACAAATATATAGTATCATTTCCCATCAACTTGCACATATGTTAAATCACTAACAACAACTTCATTAAGTTTTTTGTCATTAAATTCACGATTTAAAACATTACTAATTTGGGCATTATTAGTTGTTGTTTTGTGATTACGATATTTTAATTTGGTGTATTTGTATTCAGAAACCAAATTATTTTTGATCATAATGCATCTGATTTTTCGTCGCGATAAGATGATATCTTTTCTTATTAAAACGGCTTTAATTTTACGAGCCCCATAAATTTTGTGACTTTTTATTAAACGCACTGATAACTTTCTTGTTCATAATTATTAACTTGCTTGTTAGTGCATTTATTAGTTTGATAAAAATACGTTGATTTTGATAAACCCAAAATCTTACATATTTTCCTCACTGAATATTTGTTTTTGTTGTTATTAATTATTGTTATTTTTTGGCCATTATCAGTGCCGCTTGCTTTAAAATATCGTTTTCCATTCGTAATTGTTTTAATTCTTTTCGTAAGTAAATTAATTCATTTTCTTCATTACTTTGATTATCTTTTGCTTTAAAAGAACCAGAATTATCGAATGATTTTATTCAATTAAAAATAACAGATTTTGAAATACCATATTCATTAATAATTTCAATAATGCTTTTCCCGCTTTGATAAAGCATGACAATTTGTTTTTTAAATTCATCTGTATATGAATTTTTGCCCGTTTTTACATCCCTACTTTCTTATATAATTTTATCTTATTTTGAAAATCTACATAAATATGATCCAACTTATTGTAACCTATCCAAAGTTGTTAGGTAGGTAAAGATTTAAATAATTTTGAAAGAAAAACAATCACAATTTAATTATCATTTTATTTGGAAAATAAATAATAAAACAAAATATTTAATATCAACAAACATAATCTTAAGTAAAAAGTTATAAAAACTAAGTAAAATGCTTATAAAACCAACATTAAAATAATTTTTTACAACAAAAATCATACATAAGAAATATATACTTAATTTGCATATTGAAATAATTTATAGTAAATAATTATTTTTTCTTTTTCTAAAAATACTTAAGAAAACTAAACGCGACCCAACGATCATATTTTCTGTGTGTCTTTGTCTAGTTTTTGCTATAATATATAATATATATTGCATTAGAGGAGGATAGTAATAGATGTCAAGAATTACAGATGTAAGAGCAATAGAAGTTTTAGATTCTCGTGGTAATCCCACAATTCAAGTGGAAGTGTGAAGTGAATTTGGTTATGGTAAAGCCTTGGTTCCATCAGGGGCATCGACAGGTGAATTAGAAGCTTTAGAATTAAGAGATAAAGATGAAAAGCGATATATGGGTAAAGGTGTTTTAAAATCTGTTGCTAATATTAATAAAACGATTCATGAAGAAGTAGTAGGAATGGATGTTACTAATCAACTTTTAGTTGATCTAGTGATGATTAAATTAGATGGTACTGATAATAAAGAAAAATTAGGTGCTAATGCCATTTTAGGAGTATCAATGGCAATTATGCGTGCAGCCGCTGATGAAGTAGGCTTACCATTATATCAATATATTGGCGGTATTAATGCTAGAAAATTACCAGTACCAATGTTAAACATTATTAATGGCGGGAAGCATGCGGATAACACAATTGATTTTCAAGAGTTTATGATTATGCCGGTTAGTGCTCCTGATTTTAAAGAAGCAATTAGAATGGCAGCAGAAGTATTTCATACTTTAAAGAAAATTTTACACGATGCTGGTGATACTACTTCTGTTGGTGATGAAGGTGGATTTGCTCCAAATTTAGATAATGAAGGTGCATTAGATGTTATTGTTAAAGCAATTCAAACAGCAGGATATAAAGCTGGTATTGATATTAAAATTGCAATGGATTGTGCTTCTAGTGAACTATATGATAAGGAACGAAAAATTTATGTCTTTAAAAAACTAAGTAAAAAAACTGGTCAAGCTGTTGAAAAAACTACTGACGAAATGATTTCGTATTTAGAACAGTTAGTTAATAAATATCCGATTATTTCTATTGAAGATGGACTATCAGAACATGATTGAGATGGTTTTGTTAAATTAACAGAAAAGTTAGGTAATAAAGTCCAAATTATGGGAGATGATATTTTTGTAACTAATCCTAAGATAACAAAAGAAGGTATTGAAAAGCAAGCGGCTAACTCAATTTTAATTAAAGTAAATCAAATTGGAACAATGAGTGAAACGATTGCAACGATTCAAATGGCCCAAAAAGCTAATTGAACAACAGTTGTATCACATCGTTCAGGCGAAACTGAAGATACAACTATTGCTGATTTAGCGGTTGCTTTAAACACTGGACAAATTAAAACTGGTTCAATGTCAAGAACCGATCGGATTGCTAAATATAATCGCCTCTTAGCGATTGCACATGAATTAGGTGTTACTGGTGAATATGATGGAATGGAAACATTTTATAACTTAACAAAGAAAACTTAAAATATTTAAATATCTCCCAATTAATTGGGAGATATTTTTTATTTAAGAATATTATTTCTTTAATTAGAAACGTTTTTCACTCTATTCTTGTTATTGTAACCTATCCACTTCATTCAATGAAAAATATTACTGTCAAAAGAAAACACCCCCTAAAAATTTGTAAAAACCAAATATACTAAACATCTGTGATTTCTAAATAATTAAAAAAGACCGAATTTTATTTCAGTCTTTTTCTTGGTTTTTGGAAAATTCCCACCAACCGAATATTTTATGCGCTCAATGAATATTAGTCCAATTGTAATATTCATTTTTAAACTCCTTTAAAATAATTATAATTTATATCTTTTTTGTTGTTTTCTTTTTCAGCAATGAAGAAGCTTAATAATTCTTGCCCTTTAATTAATTTGGTTTCTTGTTCTTGTTGATTAATTTAAATTACTTGATATTTACTATTCTTGATTATTTCGATACAAATTGAATTTTTATATTTTCCTTTATAAACAAATCGCCTTGGAAACCAAATACCGATTTGTTCATTAAATCACGGAATTTTTGGTGCTTTAATAAACATCGCGTTTTATTTTTCTTTTAAAAGATATTTCCTAGTATTTAAGAAAATGTTTTCAATGTTTTTCATAATAAATTACCTTTCTTATGAATAAACTAAGTTATATAACTAAGTTTTAGTTAACTTAGTTTTTTAAACACTTATATATCGCAGATTTAAGTGTTTAACAAGCTTTGTTAGTAAATTTTGTCTTTTAATTAGATAAAGATTTTAATAATTTTAAACTTAGCATCTCCCTATATAGAAATTTCTACACTTTAATATCCGCACTCTACCCTTGGAACTAATTTAATAGCGTGTATATTTTTAGGAAATCCACCCATTCATTTTTTTATTGCAAAAAGAAACAAATTGCTATAGCTAATAGGGGGGTTATCTATTAACTGGTAAACTTCTTTTGGTTATGGCGACCACCCATAACTTATCGTGCTTTAATACATACCAACATTATTAACTCGCTTGTATTTAATTTTCAGAGAACAAATTTTTAACACCTTATAAAATAAAAAGACAATCATTGCCGACTGTCTTAATACTTATTCAAATAATTTACCTACCTAACAAAATTTTATGCGCCCCAAAAAAGTCTTTTTTTATTTGGGAAGTAAATAAGATATAATTTAAGGGAAATAAATTAAAAGGTATTAAAGTAGGTGATTTAAATGGTATATGATGTAATTGTTATTGGCGGCGGACACGCCGGGGTGGAGGCAGCTTTAGCTTGTGCGCGATTAAAGCATAAGACACTGATGGTTACTCTTGATCCGACAAAGATTGCGAGTATGCCTTGTAATCCATCAATTGGTGGTTCTGCTAAGGGAATTGTTGTTAGAGAAATTGATGCTTTGGGTGGTGAGATGGCTAAAGCTGCTGATAAAACAGCATTACAAATGAAACTATTAAATAGTTCACACGGACCAGCAGTGTGAGCGTTAAGAACGCAATCTGATAAGATTGCATATAGTAAATATATGTATGATGTTATTAGGCAACAAGATAATTTAACGGTGCTATCGGCAATGGTAAATGAGTTATTAATAGAAAATAATACTGTTAAGGGTATCATTTTAAATGACAGCACAATAATTAAAGCTAAAAAAGTTATTTTAACAACAGGTACTTATATGGAATCTAAAGTTTTACAAGGATCTAGTGTTAAAAAAGAAGGCCCCGATGGACAAAAAGGTTCTTATGGAATATCAAAACAATTAGCACAATTAGGATTTAAAGTTATTCGCTTAAAAACCGGAACACCACCGCGAGTTCATAAAAATAGTATTGATTACAGTAAAATGCAATTAGAATTAGGAACTGATTTACCATTAGCATTTTCTTTTTCTACAAAAGAGTTTGTGCCTTTAAAAAAACAAGTTCCTTGTTGACTTATTTATACTAATGAAAACACTCACAAAATTATTAGTGAAAATTTAAAAGCATCAGCAATGTATCGAACTATGCCAACTAGTGTTGGACCAAGATATTGTCCAAGTATTGAAGATAAGGTTGTTAGATTTGCTGATAAATCACGACACCAAATTTTTTTAGAACCAGAATCAGTCGCTTTAGAAACAATTTATGTTCAAGGATTTTCCACATCAATGCCTATTGATATTCAAGATCAGATGTTAAGAACCTTGCCGGGACTAAAAAATGTCCAAGTTCTTAAATGAGCTTATGCTATTGAATATGATGTCATTGATCCTTTACAACTAAAACCGACCTTAGAAACTAAAATAATTAAAAATTTATTTAGTGCAGGACAAATTAATGGTACTAGTGGTTATGAAGAAGCCGCTTGTCAAGGATTAATGGCAGCGATTAATGTTCATTGTCAATTAGTGAATAAGGCACCATTTATTTTAAGAAGAGATGAGGCGTATATCGGAGTTTTAATTGATGATTTAGTTACTAAAGGAGTATCTGAACCTTATCGGTTATTAACTTCACGAGCTGAACATCGGATTTTTTTAAGAAATGATAATGCTGAAGATCGATTAAAAAAATATGCTGCTGATATTGGTTTAGTAAGTAGAGTAGAGTGAGATGAATATCAAAAACAATGTCAATTACAAAATATTGTTGAAAATGAATTAAGAGTAACACGATTTACTCCTAATTCAACAATTCAAAAGGCATTACAAGAAAGTAATTTTTCATTGTTAACTACTGGTATTAGTGCGTGAGATTTACTAAAACGACCAGAAATATCATTAAATTTTTTAGTACCTTATGTTACTAGCATTAGTTTATTAAATCAAAATCAAAAAACTAATTGTGAAATTAAAAATAAATTTAGTGGTTATTTAATTCGTCATCAAAAGCAAATTACGCGAAAAATTAAATTAGAAAAAAAACAAATTCCGCAAGATATTAACTATGATTTTGTTTCTAATATCGCTATTGAAGCGAGAGAAAAATTAAAGTTAGTTCAACCGTTAACAGTTGCCCAAGCTTCACGAATTTCGGGAGTTAATCCTGCCGATATTGTATCATTGTTATTTCATTTACAAAAAAAATATCCACAAACTAGTCAATAATTAGTTTGTTAAGGTGGTAAGGTAATAGGTGTACATATTTTTATGGGTTGTAAATAAACTAAATTAATGCTTATTTTCTGGGGTTTTTAAATTATTATTAATTTCTAACATAGAAAAACCACCTTTCTTGGTATTAATTTTAACAAAGTTAAATTTCATTAGTTTATTTTTCTATTTTAATGATAATTTTTTTTAGAATTAGTATTTAATAACCTGAAAAAATGATAAAAATTCTTATTTTAATAAGTTATAATCAATTTGTATTAATTAGAATGTACAAATTTAAGAAAGGATATTAATTGTTTGGTAAATTTTATTAATTAGTAAAAATTAATGAAAAGGATTTGATTAATATGAAAAAGTTACTTGGTTTATTAAGTACAATAACAATAGCAAGTGGTGGAATGGCGGGAATCGTTGCCAATAGCCCTTATGAAAAATAAGAACTTGAGAATAATAAAAAAATAAGTAAATTTAAAAGAAATATTAATAATTTAAATTTAATAAATTCTTATTTTATTAATAAAGATAATTTTAATGTTAGACAAATTAATGAAATAACAAGATCAGTTAATCATATTGCTATTTTTTCAAATACTGTTGGTACAACAATAGCTAATAGTCTTTATTTTGCAACAAATGATGACCTTTATTTTATGGGGGCAGATTGAAGAGTCCAAAAAATAAATGGTATAAATGAAGCAGTTAGTTCTATTATAATTGAACAAAAAAGTGGTAATGCATTTGCAATAACTAAAACTAAAATGCTTTTAAATATTATTATTCAAATAAATAATTTAAGATTTAATAACATTATTAATAATGAAATTATTTTAAATGAATTAAGTTATTTAAATTCTGATTTATATATATCACAATTAGAAATTATTAATAAAACAGATACATCAGCTACAATTAAAGCAAAAGACAATGGTAAATATTTTGGTGAAGTTACTGTTAATTATAAAATTAAAAATAAAGATGAAATTAATGCTATTAATTTAAATGAATTAATTAAAAGAGCAGTATCTTTTAAGTTTCGTGATGAAAATTCTAATTTAAAATTTAAGGAAATAAATTATATTGATACTAATAATTTAAATTTTTCAAATACTGAAATAACAAAACAAGAAAATTCATTTTTATGATCTAATGTTCCTAAAAATGTATGTTCTGATAGAGAAATTATCAATAAAACTCCAAATACAAGATTATTTAATGTACCCGCTTGTGAATATAATTCAAAACCAAAATTAGTATTTCAAATTACAACAGGATTAACTAAAACAAAACAAGAAAATAAATTAAATGGTTGAAACATAAATTCTGATGATGAAATGAAATTAACAGATTTTACAAATATAAATAATAAAAATTCTGAAATCATTAATGTATTATCAAATGAATTTGATTTATCAAACATAAATAAACAAAAACAAGAAATGATTTTAAGTATTTTTAAGGAACACGATGATAAATTTGAACTTAGCCCCAATGAAAAATTACAAATTAATTATTCTATAAGAATAATTAAATCTGAAATTACGTTAAATTTAAAACAAAAAATTAATGGAACAATTAGTGCCAAAATAATTGATGCTAATAACGAAGAACAAATATTTATATTATCAATTACAGAAGCAATGCAAATTTTACAAAATCATGGTTTATTACCCAATGAAATTACTATAGATAAAAACAATGATAACATAATATTTAATGGGAAAGCATTTTTCTCATCAGAAAGAGAAGGCTCAGTAAGAACAAATACAGTTACTACTATAGTATAAGGTTTTATAAAAACGATATTAGCTATTTTAGAACAATAACTTTAATTGAAACAAGCACAACAAGTTTAAATTTCTTGTAAAAATAAAAAATATTCAAACCAGTAATTAACTAAAATTACTGGTTTTTATTTTGTCAAAATAGAAAAAATGAAAAAGTTGTTTAAGAGCATTATCGTCATAGAAAGCTACATTTTGGGGTAGTGATTTTAACAGTTTAATTATTTTTTAAATTCAGTTTTAAATTCTAATATTTTTCATTTGGCATATCTTTCATTTTTATCTCATTCTTGTATTTTCATTTTTATGTTTTTTAATTTTTTATTTTGATATGATAAAAAATCTTTATTTTCTCAATATCTTGGTTCACTGTTTTTTTCTCAATTTAAATCATATTCTAATGATTTTAATATTGGTAATGTAATTTTGTCATTTTTGTCAACATAAAATTCTCAATCATTGAGTTTCATTCGTGGAGGCAAGTTTTTGGGCATAAATTTATTTTCTACATTAACTTTTATTTCTCATTTTTGATTTCACTTGCTCTTGCTGTTGTCATCTTTTGATGATTTAAGTGTTAATTTTGATTTTTTTAAGTTTAATTCGTATGATTCATTATTTTGCCTTTTATTTCTAATTAGTGATTGTGTTGTTATTTCGTCATTGTTAATGTTTTGGAGAATGGCAAAAATGTTATTGAAACCAATAATTAACACGGTAAATATTTTCATAAACATTTTTATCATTCCTTTTTAAAATATTTTATTTTTCATTGTTCTTTTTTCTTTAATTTTTTTAATAAGCCGCTCAATGCTACAATTTATAATTATCGCTATTGTATGTAATGCATATATCTAAATATCCTAGTATCATAAGTGAAATTAATGCTTCAAATTTTTCATATAATAATTCCAAATCATTAATTTCTAATTTTAAAAATGGAATGAAAAAGATAGTAATCATAAAAATGTAAGGTAAGATTCTCCATCAATATTTTTTTAAAGAATTAATGAGTTTGTTTGATTTCATTTTTCAAGGCTCTTTTTGCTTTAATTTTTTGAATAATCAAGCGGATTAATTTTTCAAATTTAATTGCAAAATATATTGCTCCGCCTCATCAAAAAACAAATATTCCTGCGAGCATAATACCACTATTGAACTTGCCAAAGAATTCAACCATTTCTTTATTCATAAAATTATTAAATTCATCACTTGTTCCGGTTATTCATTTAGTATCAATTACTGTTAATGCACAAATTAATAAACTTATAAAGATGAAAATGATACTTAATACTATTTTTAACCACTGCTTTTTAAAAGAAATTTTACTTCTTAATTTTAATGGCAGTTTTTCTTTTGAATTATCTTTTTTAAATAATTTTGCCAAAAGTTTTTTCATTTTTATTCTCCTTTCGTGTTTAAAATTTTTTAATTTTTGGTTTTCAATTATTAAGTCTGATTTTTGATTAATATGAATAGTATTTCACTTTTCTAGTTCTAAAATTTCTTTATTTTTTTCCATTATTATGTATTTAAGAGTATTAACACTATTTTCTAATATGACATTAGCAATTTTTAGTTTGTCATTCTCTATTTCTAATTCTTGTTTTTTAGTTCATTTTTCCATTTTTTACCTACCTTTAATCACAATAAATAAAGTAATAAATACACAAGTGACACCAAGAATGGTAAAAATTGGATGTTGCGAAAATGTCCGAGCCATTGGTTTAAATAGTTCTAAAATTGTTAAATTGCTAGTAATAAATCTTTGGAAATTGGCAAGGCCTTCTCTAATATAATTTGTTAAAGTTTCAAAATGACTACCAGCTAATAATCCAAGAACAGTTATTAAGATAAAAATAATAATTAGTTTAAACATTGTTAGTTACCTTGCTTTGTTTTTATTGGTTTTATTTGTTTTTTAGCTTTTCCTCATGCACTTAAACGCCCCTTATTTTTAACCGCATATTGGCGTTGTTTTTCTAAATTAACTTGTTGACTTGACTACCAAATCCAAGAATAATTGCCATAAGAAATTCTGCAGCCAGTGTTAAGAATAAAGGAAATATTAATTGAATTTTCGTTCCTGGTATTTCTAAACTTCAAATTAAGTCAAGACCTTATAAAGCATTTGGGCAAGAAAGTCGGCCATTTTTGCAAGATTTTTCATTTTTATATTCCTTCTTTCTTAAAAATTTGCTAAATTTATCCATTTTTAAGTATTCTAAGTCTTCTAAATCAATTGCGGTGTCAGTATAGTATTTGTCTTCATAGTCAGGATTTACTTTTGAATTTAAGTAATCTCTTAAAAATGCTAGGTAAAAAGAATTGTAAGTGTTAAGTATTGGTAAAGGAATTTTTAGTTTAAAAAAATAAATATCAAGTTCGGGAATATCACGGTATTTAATGCGACGACCTTTTTACTATTTTTAGCATCAATTAAGGTGTTTCGTCAGCGTTCATATTCTTCAATGCTTGTAAAGGCACCATAGACAATTTTTAAGTAGGGGCGAAAAATATTAACGGGTTTTTTACGAATGCCGACAATCACATTATTGGCAATATCACGAACTTTAACTCATATATGTTCAGCTCGTTGTCCGCTCGCTAATACGATATGGGTAAATTGTCGAGCCGAAGCAAAATATTCTTGTAAACCTTGAGTTTACCCTATCATTTTCTTTATAGTCAGTTCCTTCTAAAAATAAGTTGATTTCATCTCACAAAAGTAAGGTTTTGTCTGGGCAATACCGGATAATCAAAATCTAATAATCCCATATGTCCTAAACTTAATTTTTGGGTTTCTAGTAATGGGAAGGTTGGTGCGATATGATATTTCTTCTTTTTTAGTAATTTTGAGGCGTATACTAGAAAAGCGGTTTTTCCAGTTCCCAATGAACCAATCACAATATTTAATGGTGAATTTTTTAAGAAATTAATAACTTTGTTAATTTTTATTAAATTACAGATTTTAAAAAAGAAAATTAAAATACAACCTGCTAAAAATAAATAGCTTACAATGTTTTTAAAATAACCATTGTAAATATATCAAATTGCTCCGCAATGTCATAAAATTAAAAATGAGGTGTGATTTAATTCAATAAAATGGTTATTTTTTTCTATTATTCATTTGCAAAATTTTATCTTGCGCCTCACTTTATTTTTTTGTTAGCGGACTACGCCAAGTAATTTTTCAAACATTTTAAAACAAATAAAGAATATTGCCAAAATAAATGGAAAAATGAAGATTCAGTAATCAGCAAAGAAGTTACCAACTTGTGGCATATTAACAGCAATAATTTCTCACATTTTAGTAAATGTTGTTATAATCGCATTTCATAATTTAGTCATTGCGTCACGAGCTGTTATTTTTTCTACTATTACTGGACGTAGTAGTAGCTAAGAAAGTTCCAATCATATAATCACCCCCTTTCTTTTTTAAAACATTCATCATTTATATTCAAAGTTTTTTTAAATTTGTTAAAATACGATTAACCTTAACACGATTATATTTTTTCCCTATCTAAATACTGATATGGTTTTTCAAAGGAGCATTAGAATAAATCACACCATAATCGCTGTTAAAAATCAAAAAGCGATGTTTGCTATTAAAAGTCAAAGTGGTGCTTTGGTTAAATCAATTTCTTTACCACCACTAATATGAGCTGGAATAGTTATAATTTGAATAAATAAATCTCAGAAAGTTTGTTTAATTTGTTCTCAATTAAATTCTTTTAAATTTGCTGTCATTTTTTATCTCCCAAAAATCATTTTTATCGGTAAATACATAATTGAAATTAGCGTGAAAAGAAAAGTAATGATAATAATTAAACCGGCAATAAACGCAACTTGTGTAGGCATTTTTTCTATCGGAACAAACAGTTTTAAGAATTCCATAATAATTTCTCAAAACATTATTTTTTATTTTCATTATTTTCTTTTGAATTAGGAGTTTTAACTCATTTTTTAAAGCGGGCAATAAATACCTTTTCGTCTTTTGTGAAATTACCAGTATTATTTTTAATGGCATTTTTATATTTAATTCGCATTTTTATTTTGGCATAAATTTTATAAGCAAAATATGCCAATAGCATTATGCAAATGATAATAAATATTATTCCAATCGCAATATTCATTTTTAAACTCCTTTAAAATAGTTATAATTTATATCTTTTTCGTTGTTTTCTTTTTCGGCAATGAAAAAACCTAATAATTCTTGTCCCTTAATTAATTTGGTTTCATTTTCTTTTTGATTAATTGAAATTACTTGATATTTATTATCTTTTATTATTCCGATGCAAATAGAATTTTAATATTTTCCTTTATAAACAAATCGTTTTGGAAACCAAACACCGATTTGTTCATTAAATCACGGAATTTTTGGCGCTTTAATAAATATTGCGTTTTGTGTTTCTTTTAAGAGATATTTTTTAGTATTTAAGAAAATGTTTTCAATGTTTTTCATAATAAATTACCTTTCTTATAAATAAACTAAGTTATATTAACTAAGTTGTTAGTTAACTTAGTTTTTTAAACACTTATATATCGCAGATTTAAGTGTTTAACAAGCTTTGTTAGTAAATTTTGTTTTTTTAATTAGATAAAGATTTTGATAATTTTAAACTTAGCATACCCCCTTATATAGAAATTTCTACACTTTAGCATCCGCATCCTACCATCTACCCTTGGAACTAATTTAATAGCGTGTATATTTTTAGGAAATCCACCCCATTCATTTTTTTATTGCAAAACGAAACAAATTGCTATAGCTAGCTAATAGGATGTTATCTATTAACTGGTAAACTTCTTTTGGTTATGGCGACCACCCACAATTTATCGTGCTTTAATACATACCAACATTATTAATTCACTTGTATTTAATTTTCAAAGAACAAATTTTAACGTCTTATAAAATGAAAAGAAAATCATTGCTGACTGTCTTAATTCTTATTCAAATATTTTTCCTACCTAACAAAACTTTATGCGTTCTTATACGACCTTATAGTTGTAGTATTGGATAAAATAGTTTATAATGATTAGGTTGTTAAATAAAAATACTGTACATTACAATTCACTTGCTTTATAGGTACCGATATGTGATGAATTGACAATAAAAAATGTCATAACACCATTTATTTATGCAACTATATTCAAGGAGGAAAAAATATGAATTTTAAAGAGCTAAATTTAAAGGATGATAATGACAATAATATAAATTTTAATGACTTAAATTTAAATAATAATTTAAAGCGAGCAATTTCAAAGATAGGCTATGTTAACCCTACTGAAATTCAAAAGAAAACAATTCCTTTAGTATTAAAAAATTATGATATTATTGGAAAAAGTCATACAGGAACAGGAAAAACCGCTGCTTTCGTATTACCAATCTTAAATAATTTAGATGTTAAACTACGAAGAGTACAAGCAATGATTGTTTGTCCAACAAGAGAGTTGGCATTACAAATTTTAGATCAAGTAAGAAAATATGCTTTTTATTTAGAAGGAGTTAATGCGACAGCATTATTTGGTGGTTCTGATTTACGAAGACAAATTTATAGCTTAAAAAATAGTAATATTGTTGTCGGGACACCAGGAAGAATTGTTGATCATATTCAACGCAGAACTTTAAGATTGAATGATATTCAAACTGTAGTTTTAGATGAAGCTGATGAAATGTTAAAAATGGGATTCAAACAAGATATTGATAAAATATTTACTAGCATTACATCAATGTATCAAACATTATTGTTTTCAGCAACAATGAATCGTGCTGTTTTAGAAATTGCTAATAACTATCAAAATAGTCCGGTTAAAATAAGTATTAAAAGAAATGCTGCTGAATTAAATAATATTAAACAATATTTTATTAATACAAGAAATACAAGTAAAAATCAAGTGTTAGTGAATTTATTTTTGAAAATTCAACCAAATTTAAGTATTGTTTTTTCTAATACCAAAGCATATACTGAAATAATTTCTAAAATATTATGAGAAAATGGTATTAAGTCAGCCGTTATTAATGGTGATAAGCGACAAAGTGAAAGAAATAAAGCAATGAATGCTTTTAGAACTAATAAAGTTCAAGTGTTAATTGCTACTGATGTAGCGGCGCGGGGAATTGATGTTGATGGGATTGATTATATTTTTAATTATGATTTACCTTGTGAACAAGAAAGTTATGTGCATCGTATTGGAAGAACAGGACGGGCTGGCGAAACCGGAATTGCAATTACATTAGTAAATAATAAAAAAGAATTAATTAATATTAAAAAATTAGAACAAACTTTAAACATTAAGATTAATCCTTACAATATTTAATACTGAATTTAAGTATGTTACAGAAGAACATCATTTTAATTAATGATGTTTTTTACTATCTAATAAGCTGAAATTAAATATTAAATTTGCAAAAGTTATCAAGATTCATTAAAATTATTAGCAAAGTTAAATACTTTTTATAAATAAGGAGAAAAAAATGAAATTTTCAATTATTATTGAACAATTAATAAAAAATTATCGGAATTTTAAACTTAATAAAATTTCACTTAAAGTTACTAGTGGAAAGATGCATGCTATTATCGGTGCTAGTGGTAGCGGGAAAACAATTACGATTAAATCATTAGTTGGTGGCATTAATTATGATGAGGGTAAAATTTATATAAATGGTCAAAATGCTAAAAACTCATTAGCAAAACAAGCTATTGGGTATGTTCCAGAGTTTACTAAATTTCCTCGTAATATTACAACTTATCGTTTTTTAAAATCACTAGCTAAAATGAATGGTTTAAAAAATAAACAGATTAAACAAAGATTACAATCATTAATGGAAGAATTTAATATTTGAGAATTTCGTAATAAAAATATGAATTCTTTTTCTAGCGGCATGAAAAAGAAAGTAATGTTAATTCAGGGAATTATTCATAATCCAGATATTTTAATTTTAGATGAACCTGAAGCAAATTTAGATACAACAACAAGAAAACAAATTTTAGGTTATTTAAGAACACTAGTCAATCAAGGTAAGACGGTTTTTTTTTCAACTCATTTATTAAATGAAGTCAAGGATGTTATTGATGAATGTTCAATTATTTATCTAGGTAATTTGTTATATAGTGGTCCAATTAGTGGTTTTCAATTAACAAATTCATTTGTTATTGAATGCGAGGATAATGAAGCGATGGTGGAATTTTTTAAAGATAATGATATTGACTATTTTGTTAGAGAAGCAACTAATGACCTTTTCTTTAAATTAAAAAATTCGTTAGAAATTAATAAAATCTTTCTTTACGCGTTTGAATATAATCTAATTATTTATCGAATTGAACCATATACGATTGATTTAGATTTCTTTTATAATACTTTAAATAGTGAAAAATTTAATTTGTAAGAAAGGAATAAAATATGAAATTTTTATCAAGAAATAGTTTTTTACCAATTTTTAATTTTGCTTTAAGAAAAATATTAGTTTCCTTGCTAACATTAATAATTGAAATTATTGCTTCATTAAGTCTTTTAATAACAACAATAGTTCTTTTTATTCAGTCAGAAAATGATAATGATAGTTTTTTAGTAAATTTTCAATATATTATTTTAATATTTTTAAATTTATTATTATTTCTTTTTATTGTTTTAAATGTTGTTCGAATTATTAGTGAAGAAATAACTGATGGAACATTTTTATTATTAATTTCTAAACCTTATTCACGATTTAAAATATTATTTTCTAAATATCTAACTTTATTATTTGTAGTTTTTTTATTTATTGTGATTAATTTAGGAATAACTATTTTATTAGGTTATGTTATTGGTATTATTAGTAATAAACACAATCAATTTATTTTACTTTTAAATATGATGACAAAATTAATGCTTTTTTCATTGTTTCTTAGTTTTGTTGTGTTATCAGGTTCAATATTAACAGCTTTAATATTTTCATCAAATATTGTTTTTTTAATATTAGTTGTTTTTAGCAGTATGTTTTTATTAGGTGGATTACCATATTCCTTAATTAAAGAAATTAGTAATAAACAAACAGTTAATATTGGTAAGGATACTTTTGATATTAATAGTATTAAAGAAATAATGTTATTTAATGATGCTATCAAAAAACCTGAAAATAAAAAAACTAATATTAAAATTAAATACTCTAAATTAGTAACTGAGATTTTTAATTTTTATAATGAGTATGATTATGAACAACTTACATCATCAAAATTAATGACAATTAATGATCAAAGAATAGCAATGTATAAAAAATTTGATTTATATACTGATGAAATTAAGACATTCACTGCTGACGGTAGTGTTAAACAATGAACAGGAGATCTTACAAAGGACTTAAAAGATAAAGATGTTAAATTGCATATTCAATTCAAAACATACTTTAAAACATTAGAACAATTAGATGCTAGTAATGAATATCAACATGAACTAATACAACTTATTAATAATGATTTATCACCACAAGTTGTTGAGCTAAATAAAGATAAAAATGTTTCATTAATGGAAGTAAATATTAATAAAAATGATTCAACTACTAGTAAAACATATATTGAAGTTAAAGACAAAAAAATGTCTGATTGAAGTCCATTTACTGTTTTTAGAGAGAATTATAATTATGAATTTGATGAGAAGTTATCTGAAAAATATAATGATTTATTTAGTAATAAGGTATATTTTGCAATTCAAGAATTGGATAATAATATTTTAGTGAAAGCTCGTTATTTGAAATTATTAGCCAATCAATCATTATCAATAAGTAAAAATTGGTATGATTATCAATCATTAATAAAAACATATCGCATTATTAGTTTTGCTAATCTTTTTGAACATTGAAATCAAATGTGAACAACATTTTTAGGATTTAATGATTTCTTTTTTAATTCCACAGGTAATTCATATATTGATTTTGATAAACAAAAAAATTATTTAAATTCATATCGTGATTTTGAAATCATAACAAATGATGAAGGACAGATTGAAGTTCAAAAGATTAATCATATTTTAAATTCAACGGCAATGGCAATTGGTTATGGAATATTAGCAATGCTATTAAATTTAGGTTCGGTTTTAGTTATTAAAAGACGAGATATTGTTTAGGCTTTCAATGGGTTTGCTTTTTTAATTTTTTAGGATGGAACGGCAACCCTTTTTAGGACATTTTTTATGTAGACCGCCATTTTCTAAATTCAACGGGTGTTAAATAATTTAAGCTGCCGTGAATTCGAATATTGTTGTATCAATTAACAAAATCAAATAGTTCGCATTTTAATTGTGTTAAATTTTCAAATTTTTTATCCTTAATAAATTCCGTTTTAAAGGTTTTGTAAGTTTTTTCAGCCACAGCATTATCACAAGAACAACCTTTATTGCTTAATGATCTTTTAATATTAAAGATTATTAAAATTTCATCAATGATTTTATTTTTGAACTCATTACCACACACAATCGGTATGAAATAAAGTTATTTGCTTTAATAGTCGTGTTATTTTATGAAAAGCTTGTTGAACTAGTTCAGCGGTTTTGTTTGCCCCAGCACTATATCCAATTATTTCGCGATTAAACAAGTCAATTAATAAACAAATATAATGTCATTTTCCTCCAACTTGCACATATGTTAAATCACTAACAACAACTTCATTAAGTTTTTTGTCATTAAATTCATGATTTAAAACATTACTAATTTGGGCATTATTAGTTGTTGTTTTGTGATTACGATATTTTAATTTGGTTTATTTAGAAACCAAATTATTTTTGATCATAATGCATTTGATTTTTCGTCGCGATAAGATGATATCTTTTCTTATTAAAACAGCTTTAATTTTACGGGCCCCATAAATTTTGTGACTTTTTATTAAACGCACTGATAACTTCTTGTTCATAATTATTAACTTGCTTGTTAGTGCATTTATTAGTTTGATAATAATACGTTGATTTTGATAAACTCAAAATCTTACATATTTTCCTCACTGAATATTTGTTTTTGTTGTTATTAATTATTGTTATTTTTTGGCCATTATCAGTGCGGCTTGCTTTAAAATGTCATTTTCCATTTTTAAGTCTTTAAGTTCTTTTCGTAAAGTTATTATTTCATTTTCTTCTAGTGTGCGATTGTCTTTTGCTTTAAATGAACCAGAATTATCGAATGATTTTATTCAATTATAAATAGAAGATTTTGAAATACCATATTCATTAATAATTTCAATAATGCTTTTCCCGTTTTGATAAAGCATGAAAATTTATTTTTTAAATTCATCTGTATCTGTATATGAATTTTTGCCTATTTTTATATTCCTACTTTCTTAATAATTTTATTTTATTTGAAAGTCCACATAAATATGGTCCAACTTATTGTAACCTATCCATATTATATATTTAAGAGCATTAACACTATTTTCTAATATGACATTAGCAATTTTTAATTTGTCATTCTCTATTTCTAATTCTTGTTTTTTAGTTCATTTTTCCATTTTTTTACCTACCTTTAATTACAATAAATAAGGCAATAAGTACACAAGTAACGCCAAGAATGGTAAAAATTGGGTGTTGCGAAAACGTTCAGGCCATTGGTTTAAATAATTCTAAAATTGTTAAATTACTAGTAATAAATCTTTGGAAATTGGCAAGGCCTTCTCTAATATAATTTGTTAAAGTTTCAAAATGACTACCAGCTAATAATCCAAGAACAGTTATTAAGATAAAAATAATAATTAGTTTAAACATTGTTAGTTACCTTGCTTTGTTTTTTTAGCTTTTCCTCATGCACTTAAACGCCCCTTATTTTTAACCGCGTATTGGCGTTGTTTTTCTAAATTAACTTGTTGACTTGACTACCAAATCCAAGAATAATTGCCATAAGAAATTCTACAGCCAGTGTTAAGAATAAAGGAAATATTAATTGAATTTTCGTTCCTGGTACTTCTAAACTTCAAATTAAGTCAAGACCTTATAAAGCATTTGGGCGAGAAAGTCGGCCATTTTTGCAAGATTTTCCATTTTTTATTATTCCTTTTCTTTCATTTTTCTTAAAAATTTGCTAAATTTATCCATTTTTAATTATTCTAAGTCTTCTAAATCAATTGCGGTGTCAGTATAGTATTTATCTTCAGAATCAGGATTTACTTTTGAATTTAAGTAATCTCTTAAAAACACCAGATAAAAAGAATTGTAAGTGTTAAGTATTGGTAGAGGGATTTTTAGTTTAAAAAAATAAATATCAATTTCAGGAATATCACGGTATTTAATACGGACGCATAAAGTAGTTTTGTTATGCAGGAAAAGGTTTAAATAATTTTTAATGACAAGCAACGACAATTTAATTATTATTTTATTTGGAAAATAAATAATAAAACAAAATATTTAATATCAACAAACAAAATCTCAATAAAAGGTTATAAAAACTAAGGAAAACGCTTATAAAAATAACATTAAAATAAGTTTTTACAACAAAAATCATACATAAGAAATATATACTTAATTTGAATATTGAAATAATTTATAGTAAATGATTATTTTTTCTTTTTTAAAAAATACCTAAAAAAACTAAACGCGACCTTTAAAATACGACAACCCTTTTTACTATTTTTAGCATTAATTAAGGTGTTTCGTCAGCGTTCATATTCTTCAATGCTCGTAAAGGTACCATAGATGACTTTTAAGTAGGGACGAAAAATATTAACGGGTTTTTTGCGAATGCCCACAATCACATTATTGGCAATATCACGAACTTTAACTCAAATATGTTTATCTCTTTGACCGCCGGCCAGCACAATATGACCAAAATGGCGTGCTAGAGTGAAATATTCTTGGATACCGGTTTCTTCGTTTTTGGTATTATTTTTTTCTCAATCAGTTCCTTCTAAAAATAAATTGGTTTCATCTCACAAAAGTAAGGTTTTGTCTGGCAATACCGGATAATCAAAATCTAATAATCCCATATGTTGTCCTAAACTTAATTTTTGGGTTTCTAGTAATGGGAAGGTTGATGCGATATGATATTTCTTCTTTTTTAGTAATTTTTGATGCGTATACTAGAAAAGCGGTTTTTCCAGTTCCTAATGAACCAATCACAATATTTAATGGTGAGTTTTTTAAGAAGTTAATAACTTTGTTAATTTGTGTTAAATTACTGATTTTAAAAAGGAAAATTAAAATACAACCTGCTAAAAATAAATAACTTACAATGTTTTTAAAATAACCGTTGTAAATGTATCAAATTGCTCCTCAATGTCATAAAATTAAAAATGAGGTGCGATTTAATTCAATAAAATGATTATTTTTTTCTATTATTCATTTGCAAAATTTCATCTTGCGCCTCACTTTATTTTTTTATTAGCGGGCTGCGGGCTGCGCCGAGTAATTTTTCAAACATTTTAAAGCAAATAAAGAATATTATCAAAATAAATGGAAAAATGAATATTTAATAGTCAGCAAAGAAGTTGTTGACTTGTGGCATATTAACAGTAATAATTTCTCACATTTTAGTAAATGCTGTTATAATCGCATTTCATAATTTAGTCATTGCGTCACTGGCTGTTATTTTTGTTACTGCTGGTGCTTCTGCTTCTGTTGCTAAGAAAGTTCTAAACATATAATCACCCCCCCTTTCTTTTTAAAACATTCATTATTTATATTCAAAGTTTTTCTTAAATTTGTTAAAACCACGGTTAACCTTAACACGATTGTATTTTTTCCTAATTAATTTTGAATTTCTTTGGGAATGCATCACAATGTAACTTCGCGACATTACTTTTATTTCTATCTAAATACCGATATGGTTTTTCAAAGTAGCATTTTAGAATAAATCACACCATAATTGCTGTTAATAATCAAAAAGCAATGTTTGCTATTAAAAGTCAAAGCGGTACTTCGGTTAATTTAATTTCTTTACCACCAGTAATGTTGGCCGGAATAGTTGTAATTTGAATAAATAAATCTCAGAAAGTTTGTTTAATTTGTTCTCAATTAAATTCTTTTAAGTTTATTGTCATTTTTTATCGCCCAAAAATCATTTTTATTGGTAAATACATAATTGAAATTAGTGTGAAAAGAAAAGTAATGGTAATAATTAATCCGGCAATAAAGGCAACTTGTGCAGGCATTTTTTCTATCGGGACAAATAGTTTTAAGAATTCCATAATAATTTCTTAAAACATTATTTTTTATTTTCATTATTTTCTTTTGAATTAAGAGCTTTAACTCATTTTTCAAAGCGGGCAAGGCAATAAATACTTTTTCGTTTTTTGTAAAATTACCAGTATTATTTTTAATAGCATTTTTATATTTAATTCGCATTTTTATTTTGACATATATTTTATAAGCAAAATATGCCAATAGCATGATCATGATGCTGATAATAATAAATATTAGTCTAATCGCAATATTCATTTTTAAACTTCTTTAAAATAGTTATAATTTATATCTTTTTTGTTGTTTTCTTTTTTGACAATGAAGAAGCTTAATAATTCTTGCCCCTTAATTAATTTGGTTTCATTTTCTTTTTGATTAATTGAGATTACTTGATATTTACTGTTTTTTATTGTTCCAATGCAAATTGAATTTTAATATTTTCCTTTATAAACAAATCGCTTTGGAAACCAAATACTGATTTGTTCATTAAATCACGGAATTTTTGGGGCTTTAATAAGCATTGCGTTTTGCGTTTCTTTTAAGAGATATTTTTTAGTACTTAAGAAAATGTTTTCAATGTTTTTCATAATAAATTACCCTTCTTATAGATAAACTAAGTTATATTTAACTAAGTTAGTTAACTTAGTTTTTTAAACACTTATATATCGCAGATTTAAGTGTTTAACAAGCTTTGTTATTAAATTTTGTTTTTTAATTAGATAAAGATTTTAATAATTTTAAACTTAGTATCTCCCTATATAGAAATTTCTACACTTTAATGTCGGCATCCTGCCCTTGGAACTAATTTAATAGCATGTATATTTTTAGGAAATCCACCCATTCATTTTTTTATTGCAAAACGAAACAAATTGCTATAGCTAATAGGGTGTTATCTATTAACTGGTAAACTTCTTTTGGTTATGGCGACCACCCACAATTTATCGTGCTTTAATACATACCAACATTATTAACTCACTTGTATTTAATTTTCAAAGAACAAATTTTTAACACCTTATAAAATAAAAAGACAATCATTGCTGACTGTCTTAATACTTATTCAAATGTTTTTTCCCGCCCAAAAAAACTTTATGCGCCCCCGCCCCCGCCATTAAATCAGCGCCTAAAGTAATAACATCATCTAAAACAAATTTTAAATTTGTTTTTAACTCACTATCAATGAGTAAATAACTCCAACAATATTTTTTCAACTAATAATTCAATTACCGAATTAAATTTAGATTTAACATTACTAACAACACATCGTTGAATTTTTAACAAAAATGGCTCAAGAACTTCTTCCATACAAGATAATAATTTATCAACATTAATATTACTAGACAATTGCTCATAAAATAATTTTTGATTTTCTTGATAAACACCTAAATTAATTAAACTATTACCAATATCAACTAATAACTTCATAAATATCCTCCTTTACTAATCTATTTTATTAATAATCTTAACAATTGGTAAAATAATTAAAGTTATAATCATAAGTTCTGGTAAATAATTTGTTGCTAATGCTAATCAACTAATATATTGCAACACATTAAGATCAGGAAAAAAACGCATCTCATAAAAAATAAATCATTGCTAAAGTTGCAAAATAATTAGTACTAATGACCAAAAATGATCAAATTGTAATTGTTAATCAATAACGAAATTCAGAAGGCAATACCAAAAATTTTAATACAACCCCAGAAACAATACCAACTAATAATCTTGGTACAATACTAAATAATGGATTTTGAAAAACTACCGCCAAAGGACCACCCATAACAAATGAAGCTAAAAAGAAACTTAATCCTAATAACAATCCTGAGATAACACCAACAATAAATGGTTGCCACTTTAAAATTTTAATTCAAATAATACTAATAATCATTACTACACAAGGAATTAATGTAATACTAATAACACTAATTTGAATATAAACTAAAAATGGTGTAAAAGTAAATAATAATAGTAAGGTAACACCACAACCACACCAAGAGCTAAATAACTAATTGCCTTAACATTTAGCATTTAAATCATTGTCCTGTAAAAATTTAATTACTTGCGTCGCAAGAAGACCCTTACCACTCAAATTGATTACTCTTGTGGTGTCATCAATTATGTTTCATTGTAAGATTAAAGCATTATTAAAATCAATAATTTGTAAAACATTTTCATATCATTCAATAATATTTAAATTATTATTAAATGCCTCTTCATACATCTCTAAATCTTCATTATTATTTAAACGATAAGCATCCATATGAATTAATTTAAATGATTGTTTTGGAATTACATACTCATTCATAATAACAAATGTTGGCGAATTAACTACCTCTGAAATTTGCAAAGCATTTGCTAAATATCTTGTAAATGTTGTTTTACCAGTTCCCAATGTTCCTTGTAACAAAATAAAACCAGGGCCAACATACTTAGCAATAACAGCCCCCAAAGCTTCTGTTTGTGCCTCATTATGAGTTATAAACTGTAAATTTACCACTTATTTTGATTCTCCTCCACTAATCACTAATAATATTTTTAACATCATTAAAACCATTAATCCGCGCTTCCGCAGCAAAATTATGGCCACTACTATTATATTTGCTAGCAACGCAGTATTAACAAAAGGACGCATAAAGTTTTGTTGGGCGGGGAAATATTTGAATAAGTAAGTATTAAGATAAGACAATCATTGTTGACTGTCTTATCTTAATACTTACTTATTCAAATATTTCCCCGCCCAACAAAACTTTATGCGTCCAAGCTGCGATATCAAAATCATTTTCAGTTAAAGTACTATCAATTTTTGTAAGTTCTTTAAAAACTTATGGTTTTAATGCATTTTTCACTTCAGTTAAATCAACTTTTAAAGGGGTTTTTAGCAATAATTTTTGTTGGTGATTAAATTGTGATACAATGCTGCTACTAATATCTATTTTTGGTTGTTCTATTGGTTTTGTTAATTTATTACTACAAGAAATAATTAAACTTGTTCCTATTACTATAAAATTAGTCATTCCTAAAATTGATAATAATTTTTTCATATCTTAAATAATTTCTTTGTAAAAATTAACAATTTCTGAACCAATAATTAATATTTTTTTCACCTTAATATTCCTTCTTTCCTTACTAATTAATTTAATATTTTAAAAGCAATTTCATTTTAACATAATATAAAGTGAAAAATTCTTTTTTTCTGGACATTATTAAATAATAAAATTTAATCATTATTAATTTATCATTTTAAGATTTTTAATTTTTTAATTAAGCATTTGATTTAAATATCGCGGTAGCAGCAACAACAATAATGTTTTATACTCTTAACCAATCACTTTTATTTAAACAAGCTCCTCTCTAAGATATAAATAAAAAATACAACTAAAAAAGTTGCATTAATTTTGATTTTTTTACATTTAAAGAATTTAAATTATAAACTATCTTTAAAATTAAATTAAAAAACTTTATCCTTTTTTAATATTTTTCTTGATTGTGCAAAACATCTGTGGTACAATACAAGATTGCTAATTTTTTTTTAAAAACCATTATACATATGACAAAATTTTGGTTTTTAAAAGCTTCCTGTTAATTAATAAATAAATATGAGCTCATTTATTTATTGCAAAAAATATAAGGTTAAATTAACACTTATTATTTTTAGTTATGCCTTGTATTTTTTTGTGCCTTGATAGTAGTAATAAACTAAGTTAATTAGTAAACAAAGTTTACTAACAAATTTTGTTAAACATAAATGTTTAAAAAAATAAATATTTAGCTTAGTTATCTAACTAAGCTAAATATAACTTAGTTTGATATAACTAAATATAATTTGTAAGGAGGGGGTGCGTATGTGAGAAATATTGAAAATATTTTTTTAAATACTAAAAAATATCTTTTAAAAGAAACACAAAATGCAATTCTTATTAAAGCATCAAAAATTCCGTGATTTAGTAATCCTATTGGTATTTTATTTTCAAAGCGATTTGTTTATAAAGGAAAATATGAAAATTCTATTTGTATTGGAATAATTAGAAATGGTGAGTATCAGTTGGTTTCAGTTAATAAAAAAGAGCAGGAGTCTAATTTGATTATAGGACAAGAATTGTTAAATTTTTTTATTGCCGAAAAAGAGAACGATAAAAAAGATGTAAGTTTTAATTATTTTAAAAATTAATTTTAAAGGTGTTTTAAGGTGCCTTAAGAATAAAGGTAAATAAAAAAACTCCGCAAACAAAACATCTTGGTTGATGTTTATAGTGGTGAAGCAGTGCGGAAAGCGCGGGATTGTACAATTAACTGTGTCTCTAAGTAATTAACTTAAATTCACTCTGTCCTCAAATTTTATCATTAAATGTGAAATTGCACTACCCCAATTTTGAATTGGGGTCGCGTTTAGTTTTCTTAGGTATTTTTTAAAAAAGAAAAAATAATCATTTACTATAAATTATTTCAATATGCAAATTAAGTATATATTTCTTATGTATGATTTTTGTTGTAAAAACTTATTTTAATGTTTTTTTATAAGTATTTTGCTTAGTTTTTTATATTTCTACTTTCTTATATAATTTTATTTTATTTTAAAAGTCCACATAAATATGGCCCAACTTATTATAACCTATCCAGTTAGTTTGTTGTTTTATTTTTTCATAAAATTCTAAAAATTGATTGTCTGTTAAAGTATTTATTAATTTCTTCAATTATTTTTTCCATATGTTATTTTCTCTTTTATATTAAAAATATACCTAATTTTAGGTATATTCAATAAATATCAAGAGTTTTCTACAAAATTAAAAAAGTTCTATGCTTTTTTAAATAAAAATAGCAGTAAAATTAGTTGTCTATTACTTTTAACAGCAAGTTGATATCAACTTGTTACTCATATTTATAAGTAATTCTTCAAAATATAATTTTATGACCATAATAAATTTTTATGCTATCACTTAAATTATGAAGTAATTAGTCGTAATTAATATATGTTATAATTTAATGGTGAAATATTATGGGGTGGTTCGAATGAATAAAAAATTAGCAAAAAAGAAAATTTTGCTATTAAGAAAGTTAATTAAGCAGTGAAATAATGAGTATTATTTAGAAAATAAACCATCAGTTAGTGATGAATACTATGATGCGAAGATGTTAAATTTACAACAATTAGAAAATGATTTTCCGCAGTTTTTAAGCAAAAATTCACCAACACAATCTGTTAGTGGTAAAGTAGCTTATGGTTTTAATAAAGTTCAGCATAATTATCCAATGTTAAGTTTAAATAATGCTTTTACCGAAGAAGATTTAATTAATTTTGATAATCAGATAAAATCTTTAACTGGTCAAGAAAGTATTGAATATCTTTGTGAATTAAAAATTGATGGTTTGTCAGTTTCGTTGCAGTATGATAATGGTTTTTTAATATCAGCAGCTACTAGAGGTGATGGTATTACTGGCGAAAATGTTACTGATAATGTTAAAACAATTGCTAATATCCCGCAAAAGATTAAATTAGTAAATAAGTTGTTAGTGCGTGGTGAAGTATTTTTAGCTAAAAGTGATTTTAATGATTTAAATGAATTGCGTTCTAAAGAAAAAATGCCATTATTTGCTAATCCGCGTAACGCTGCTGCTGGTAGTTTGCGCCAATTAGATGCAAAAATTACGGCAAGTCGTAATTTAAAAGTTTTTTTATATTATTATGTTAATGGTCAAGAAAATGGGATGAAAACCCAAGAAGAAGTTTTAGTGACATTAAAAAAATTAGGTTTTCCAATTAATAATGAATATCGTTTATGCAATAGTATTACTGAAGTATGAGAATATATAAAAGAATATGACCTTAAAAGAAAACAATTAGATTATGATACTGATGGCATTGTAATTAAAATTAATGATTTATCATCATATAATATTATTGGACAAACAAGTAAAAGTCCTAAATGAGCAATAGCATACAAATATGCTGGTATTGTGGTAACGACTAAATTACTAGATATCTTTGCATCAATCGGAAGAACGGGTAAAGTAACATATAATGCTAAACTAGAACCAGTAAATTTACAAGGAACAGTTGTTAGGGCAGCGACGTTGCATAATGCTGATTATATTATTAATCGCGATATTCGGATTGGTGATGTTGTATTAATTAAAAAAACTGGTGATATTATTCCTGAAGTTATTAATCCAGTTTTAAAGTTAAGAAAAGAAGGAAATGAACCTTGAAAATTAATTGAATATTGTCCAAATTGTAATAGTAAATTAGAAAATTCTGTTTTAGAAGTTGATCAGTATTGTATTAATATTAATTGTTCGCAAAGAATTGTTCGTTCATTAATACATTATTGTTCAAGAAGAGCAATGGGTGTTAGTGGTGTTAGTGAGAAAATAATTATTCGGTTGTATCAATTAGGTTGATTAAAAAAAGTTAGTGATTTATATTTATTGGAAAATCGGAAACAAGATATTATTACTTTAGATAATTTTGGTGAAAAATCATTTAATAATATGATTAAGGCAATTAATCGTTCAAAGATGAAGTCATTACAACATTTGTTATTTGGTTTAGGAATTCGTCATATTGGTGAGAAAACCGCTTTACAGTTAGCAAAACATTATGAAGATATTGATAATTTATTTAGAGCTAAAAGTGAGCAGTTAGAAATAATTTATGATATTGGTTCGGTCATTATTGAAAGTCTGATTGATTGGTTTTCGCATCAAGAAAATTTACAATTAATTAATGATTTAAAAATTTATGGTGTTAATATGAAATATTTTCCAATAGCAAATGATAATGAAAATAATCCTTTTTTTTCATAAAACGGTTGTGATTACCGGAACATTCGCAAAACCAGAAGTTATTATGTTGAAGAATTACAAAGATTAAATGCTAATATTACTAATAAAGTTAGTAAAAATACTGATTATTTATTAGTTGATAGTAATGCTGGCAATAAATTAGAAAATGCTAAAAAATTTAATTTTAAAATTTTAACAGTAGCAGAGTATGAACAATTAAAAGAAGGAGTGTAAGTAGTAGTGGAAAATATTACTTCGGAATTATTACGAGAAATTACTAATAATTTAATGCTAGAGTTGGAAGAAGAAGAGTATAAGTTATTAGCAGAAGAGTTTTATATTATTTTAGAACAAATGAAGTTAGTACAGACAATTGATGTGGAAGGTTATGAACCGATGCATTATCCATTTTTAAATTCACAACATTTATTACGCGAAGATGATAATATAATGATCAATGAACAATCATTTGTTTTACAAAATGCGTGAGAAGTAAAAGGTGATTATATTGTTATTAATAGGGTGGTTGAATAATGATGAAAATAACAATTGAATTATTACATCAACAATTATTACAAAATAAAACATCACCGATTAAAATTGTTCGTGATGCTATTGCTAAGGCAAAAAAATATGAACATTATAATGGTGTTGTTAAATTATTAGAAGAAGAAGCGATGGCCATTGCTAAGCATTTGGAATCAATGCCAATTCCTAAAGATAATTATTTATTTGCTATACCTTATGCGGTTAAAGATAATTTAGCAACTAAGAATATTGTAACTAGCGGGGGAACAAAAATTTTGGAAAATTTTGTGCCAACATTTGATAGTAAAGTAGTTAAAGATATTAATGATTATCAAGCTGTTAATATTGCTAAAACAACGCTTGATGAATTAGGAATGGGCGGCACCGGTTTGGATAGTTTTACGGGTTTTGTTTATAATCCATGAAATAAAAATTATATTACGGGGGGTAGTTCATCAGGAAGTGCGGCGTTGGTTGCTTTGGGTGTTGTTCCGTTTGCCTTGGCAAGTGATACGGGTGATTCAATTAGAAAACCAGCATCGTATACAGGGGTTGTTGGTATTAAACCGACTTATGGGCTTATTTCTCGCTATGGGTTATTTCCCTATGCACCGTCTTTAGATACCGTTGGTGTACTTGCTAATAATGTTCGCGATTGTGCAATTGTTATGGATGCGGCGGTTAAGTTTGATGCTAATGATTTGACTAGTCAGCAAGCAAAAGAAAAAGATTATTTACAAAACCTTAGTGCTGATATTAAAAAATATCGTTTGGCAACTATTAAGTCGGTTAATGATGGTTTGCGGCCATTAACTGGAGTTTTGTGGTCTTCGGTAATTAGTAAATTAAAAGAACAAGGTTTACTTATTGAGGATATTGATTTTCCCCTTGATTTATTAAAGGCATTATTACCAGTTTATATGGTTATTTCTTTTGCGGAAGCTACTAGTTCGCAAAGTAATTTAACAGCAATTAATTTTGGGAAACGAATTAGTAAAGATGATGATTCTTATCAAAATATTATGATTAAAAGTCGTAGTGTGTTGGGAAAGACAGTTAAAAGAAGATATGTTATTGGGGCATATGCCTTGGCACAAGCAAATCAACAGGAATTATTTTTGCAAGCAAAAAAGGTGCGACAAAAAATTGTTGATCATTTTGAAAAAATTTTTACTAATTATGATGGACTATTATTGCCGGCATCTGATGGTGATGCTCCGACAATTGAGAAAACTATTAATCATAAATTAGAGTTAAGTGATGTTAATAACTTAACAAATGATGCGTTGTTATTAGCTAATTTTTCGGGTGTGCCTTCAATTACAATTCCAATTGGTTTAGTAAATGAATTGCCATTTGGAATGACAATTAATTGTTTATCATTTGCTGATCAAAAGGCGTTAAATATTGCTTATGGAATTGAAAAAATTATTAACTTTGAAAATTCTTGTCATCATCGAAAGGAAAAATAAATAATGAAATTACAACCTGTTATTGGAATTGAAATTCATATTGAATTAAAAACAAAAACAAAGATATTTTCTAATAGTCCGGTAACATTTGCCAGTATTCCTAATAGTCAAGTAAATGAAATTGATTTAGGTTATCCGGGAAGTTTACCTTCTATTAATAAACAAGCAGTAGTATTAGCTATTAGAGCGTGTCAAGCGTTAAATATGACAATTAATCCAGTATTATCATTTGATCGTAAGAATTATTTTTATCCAGATTTACCTAAAGGATATCAAATAACGCAACAAAATAATCCGATTGGTAGTAATGGTAAATTAACGATTACTTCTAATAATGTGCAACAAGATATTTTGATTACGCGGCTGCATTTAGAAGAAGATACAGCCAAACAAATTCATTTGGATAATATTACTTTGTTAGATTATAATCGGGCTGGAATTGGTTTAATTGAGATTGTTAGTGAACCTGTTATTTATGATGTTGAGACGGCAATTAATTATATTGAAACATTGCGTAAGACATTATTACATTTAGGGGTTAGTAATGCTAAAATGAGTGAAGGTTCATTTCGTTGTGATATTAATATTTCTTTACGACCGATAGAAAGTAAGGAATTTTTTAAACGTGTGGAAGTTAAAAATTTAAATTCTTTAAATAATGTTAAAAGAGCTATTGAATTTGAAATTAAACGACAAACTGATTTAATTAATCAAGGAACACCTTTAAAGGGTAATGAGACACGAAGATTTGATGAAAAAACAAAAGCAACAATTTTAATGCGTTCTAAAGAATCAACGGTTGATTATAAGTATTTTCCAGAATCAAATATAGTTCCGATTATTTTAGAACAACATTGAATTGAAGATATTATTAATACTAGTCCAGAATCGTATCCACAAAAACAAATTCGTTATGTAGAAACATATGGTTTGCATATTAATGAAGTTAATGTTTTGTTACAAGATATTGAATTAACTAATTTTTTTGAAAAAACAATTGAAAATACTAAACATTATCGTTTGGTATTAAATATGCTTATTGGTGATATTGGTGCTTATTTAAAAAAAAAGATGGTTCTTTATTAGATACTCAGTTAACACCAATTAATTTAGCACAGATGATTAATATTTTAGAACGAAAGGAAATATCGCAAAGACAAGCGAAGATATTGTTATTACATTTACTAGAAAATAATATGTGTGTTGAACAGAGTATTAAACAACTTAACTTACAACAAATAAATGATGAAAAGATAATTAGGAGTTTAATTAAACCGTTTATTTTGGAAAACCTACAAATATTGAAAGATTATCATTCTCGCCCTGAGAGGGTGTTAAAGTTTTATATGGGGCACTTAATGAAAGCTACTAAGGGGCAAGTTAATCCTGAAATAGGACAAAGGATTATTGAAGAAATAATTTCTAAAAACATTAATAAATAATTAAGTTTACAAAAAAAATATTATGCTAGCAGGAATATTTGTTTTTTGATGAGACGGAGCAATATATTTTGCAATTAAATTTTAAAAATTAATTCGCTTGATTATTCAAAAAATTAAAGCAAAAAGAACCTTGAAAAACGAAATCAAACAAACTCATTAATTCTTTAAAAAAATATTGATGGAAAATTTTGCCTTACATTTTTATGATTATTATCTTTTTCATTCCATTTTTAAAATTGGAAATTAATGATTTGAAATTATTATATGAAAAATTTGAAGCATTAATTTCGCTTATGATACTAGGGTATTTAGATATATGCATGACAATAGCGGTAATTATAAATTGTAACATTGAGCGGATTATTAAAAAAATTAAAGAAAAAAGAACAATGAAAAATAAAATATTTTAAAAAGGAGTGATAAAAATGTTTATGAAAATATTTACCGTGTTAATTATTAGTTTCAATAACATTTTTACCATTCCCCAAAACATTAACAATGACAAAACAACAACACTGGATTGGCAACCCTTTTTAGGACAATTTTTATATAGACATTTGTTTTCTAAAAGTAACTGGAAATAAATAATTTAAACTGCCATGTATTCTAAGATTATTGTATCAATTAATGTAATCAAATAATTCAAGTTCTAATTGTGCAAGATCATTGAATTTTCTACCATTAATAAATTCTGTTTTAAAAACTTTATAAGTTGCTTTAGCAACTGCATTATCATAAGGACAACCTTTATTGCTTAATGATCTTTTAATGTTAAAGGTTATTAAAATTTCATCAATTATATTATTTTTAAACTCATTACCTCGGTCGGTATGAAATATTTCAATTTTTGATAATGGTCTAGTAATTCGCATAATAGCTCGATAAACCAACTCCGTATTTTTATTTGGTCCGGAACTATAACCAACAATCTCGCGATTATACAAATCAATTAGGAGACACACATAAAATCATTTAAAACCCACACTTTTATATAAGTTAAGTCACTAACGATAATTTCATTTATTTTTCTATTATTAAAGTCTCGGTTTACAATGTTATTTACTGGATCATTATTTACTTGAATATTTTTGCATTTAAGTCTTGTTTTTGTGTACTTTGATATCAAATTATTGTTTTTCATAATGTTTCTAATTTTGCGTCTAGATAGGTTAATACTTTTATGAACTAATACTACTTTGATTTTTCGGGCTCCATAGACTTGGCGGCTTTCGTTAAATGCACTGATAATTTCTTGATTATAATTATTCACTATTTTCCTTGTGTATTTATTAATTTGATAATAGTAATTGGATTTTGAAATATTTAATAGTTTATACATTTTTCTTATCGAATATTTTTTCTTATTGCTATTAATTATTTTTATTTTTTGGCCATTATCAGCGCGGCTTGCTTTAAAATGTCATTTTCCATTTTTAAGTCTTTAGGTTCTTTTCGTAAAGTTATTATTTCATTTTCTTCTAGTGTGCAATTGTCTTTTGCTTTAAATGAACCAGAATTATTATAATTTTTAACTCAACTATAAATAGTTGGTTTTGGTAAATTATATTCTTTCCCTAAATTAATAACACTTTTGCCATTTTTGTATAGCATGACAATTTGTTTTTTAAATTCTTCAGAGTATGAGGTTTTATTTCCCATTTTTATATTCCTTCTTTCTTAATAATTTCGAAGTCTATATAATTATGGTCCAACTTATTGTAGCCTATCCAATGTCATATAAATTTATAAAGCAACATTTTAATTTATTAAATGAATGAATAAAAAATTATGATACTTGAATTATTGAAATAAATTAACAAGAAAAAGAAGATGTCCCCAGTCCCCAGTTTTACCGTAGAACAAAAAAGAACATGAAGAGATGACAAGAAATTTCAATTAAGACAACAAATATATTCTTATAAACAAACTATACAAATATTAATGAATCGAGAAAATATTAAAAACTTATATATTAAAATTCAAAATTTAGAAAACACTCTAAAAAGTTTAGAAAATAGAACTAAAGAAATAGAAAATAAATTAAATACAAATGGATGTCTTAATAACATGATTGATAATATTCGAGATGGTGATGTATGTAGATGTAGCGGTAGCAATTGAAGCCATATTTGGTGGCGATGTCTTATAGCGAGCGGGTCCAATAGGAATTATTACGGCCGCTATTACTGGATTAATTAAAAATATAACATGTTATGTTAAAATAAAAAATTGTTATTGTAAAAGGATTCGGCGAAAGGAATTAAAAATATGAAAAAATTATTAAGTAGTGTAGTATTTTGGTAAAAATCGGTTAATTGGAACAAGTACAACAAGTTTAATTTCTTGTAAAAAATAAGAAAAATATTCAAACCAGTAATTTTAATTAATTACTGATTTTTATTTTGTCAAAATAGAAAGGAGAAAAAATTAAAATTTGCTTAGTTGTTTAAGGATATATTGTTTATTTTTTATTGTGGGGCTGTCCAAAATTCTGTGTCTCTAAGTGATTAACTTAAATTCATTTATATTTTCTAAAAAGTAATCTTTTGTAAGATTATTATTGGTTCAAACATTTAACTCTGTGCCTTGTGCTTTAATTGTTATTTTTTTGTTAATTACTCATTTATCATCTTCATTTTCTATTTTTGTTCCGTGTGTAGTTATTAATTGTCTAATTTCTTCTTGTTTGATCTGATTATTTTGAAATTTTTGTGTAAATAGGAAAGTAAAGTTGTTTAAATTTTTTAATTCTGGTAATTTTTCATTTAAACTGCTATTATCTTTTTTATATATTTGAACTCGTACAATTTTTGTATTTGAAATTCAAAACTCTACTTTTTCTAAATTTTTGATTTTAAAATCAAAAACTTTATTTTTTTGTTCTACTGATTCATTCGCTTTTTTAGAACAACCAACTATCGGCAATGCTGTTAGTCCTGAAAGAGTTATTATGTTTAAAATTTTCATTATTTTAACTCCTTTATTGTTCTATTTTTCAATATATATATATATATATATATTATACAAAAATTCGTAAAATCATTAGAAAAATAGCAAAACCGGTCGCGTTTAGTCTTCTTGAGTATTGCTTTGAATAAGTAAAACAATCAGCTAATTATATTATTTAATTACTAAAATAACCCTGCCTTTCTTGTTATTGTCATTTTTATCCATCATGATTTTATCATATTATTGAATTTTTACACAATAAAAAATTATTAATTTTATTAAATTTTCACTAATATTTTTACTTACTTAAATGTAATATATTTATTTGTATATACAATGTTGCCTTTGCTGATTCAACTATCATCATTTTTATTATTATATTTATTTCATAATGAATTTTTATATATTTCTTTTCTGATTTCTATTTCTGAATTAATATTTTCATTAATATAATGTAATACATTTAATTTGTTTAAATTTGCCATTCTTAAATGTAATAGGTTATTTAAATTCTTATGATTATATATTTTTGCTCCGTATCCTAATTGTTGTTTTACCAAATGTGATACATCACTTTCAATGCTACAACCAATATTTCATTCTAAATTTTGATTATGAATACCATATTTATTATTACTGAAATAATTACTAGCCTTCCTTAAATTTGTTTTAATATCTTTGTTTAATTCATTTTTAGCAACATTATGAATGGTTTTGATTAATTCTTGATGATTTCCATCCTTATATAATTTAATTCAACTATTTAGTGTTACTTTGCGACTTTCAAAAATAATATTAAATGTAGTTTGTTTTAATTTTTTAATAGCATGATAACCATCTAAAATATATCTAACATTAACAAAACTATTGGCAATTTCTCTAATTCAAGCATCGCCATCACCACAAACAATTATCCTGTCATAATTAATATTTACATAATGTTTTTGTAACTCTTTAATTAATAAATCACGATAATCCATTGTATTTATTCGTTTACCAACTTTTAACATTAGAAAATGACCTCGTTTGTTTTCTAATTTTCTACGAGCATTTTTGTATTTTTTTTCTTTATGTCCGGTATGAAAAGTAACTAAACGAATTCTTTGGTCTTGTTTAACTTTATGATCTAATGTCGCTAAAAATGTCTCATCTAGTTGAATATATAAATCCTTATTTTTGACATCAATTCTATTTTTAGTTTCTTTTTCTGCTAGTTGAAAATATTCAGCAATATCATATTTATTTAAAATACGCGAAATACTACCTTTTAAAATATAACAATGATTTAGAGCATCTAAAACATCGCGATACCGCTTGCCATCACCCGAAAGACTTAAAACTTTAAATTGGACATCAAAATAAATGCGTTGTTTAGACAATAAACCAATTTCTTTATCTAACAAACATACATATTCAAATTTACCTGATTTTTGATTTCAATATTTATATCGGCGTCGTTTAAAAGTAACATCACCAAAAATTGTAATAATTGTTCTTCAAACAAAATGAACTACTTTATAACCTTGTTTTAAGCGATAATGATATTTATATAAGTATTCATCTAATTTTTCATATTCATTAGCTAGTTGTTCACATTTATTGGTGTACATATTTTTATGGGTTGTAAATAAACTGAATCAATACTTGTTTTCTATGATTTTTAAATTATTTTTAATTTCTAACATAAAAAATTGCCTTTCTTGGTAGTAATTTTAACAAAGTTAAATTTCGTTAGTTTATTTTTCTGTTTTAATGATAATTTTTTTCTAGAATTAGTATTTAATATTTTTAAAAAATGATAGAAATTCTTATTTAATAAGTTATAATCAACTTGTATTAATTAGATTGTACAAATTTAAAAAAGGGTTGATTAATCAGTAAATTTTATTAATTAACAAAAATTCACGAAAAGGATTTGATTAATATGAAAAAATTACTTAGTTTATTAAGTACAATAACAATAGCAAGTGGTGGAATGGCCGGAATTGTTGCTAATAGTTCTTATCCAACGCAAAAACAACAAATTAAATCAGAAAACATAAATTATAAAAGACAAAAACGAAGCAATAATGAAAATAATAAAATAAATAGAACAAAAATTGTTATTAAAACAGGAGGGCATGTTTTTTCTTCGGGTGTGGTTTTCAACAATAAATTATATTTTGGTTCATGAGATAAAAATGTTTATGAGTATGATCCGACAACAGACCAACAAAAAATTGTTATTAAAGCAAATTCTGTAGTTCAATCTTCTGGTGTGGTTTTCAACAATAAATTATATTTTGGTTCACATGATAATAATGTGTATGAATATGATCCAGCAACAGGCCAACAAAAAATTGTTATTATAACAAATGGTACTGTCCCCTCTTCTGGTCTTATTTTTGATAATAAATTATATTTTGGTTCAGGAGATAGCAACGTTTATGAGTATGATCCTGCTACAGGACAACAAAAAATTGTTATTAAAGCAAATAAAAATAACTGAGTTCATTCTTCTGGCTTGGTTTTCAACAACAAAATATATTTTGGTTCACATGATAATAATGTGTATGAATATGATCCAGCAACAGGCCAACAAATGGTTATCATTACAACAAAGGGCGCGATTTTTGCTAGTGGAATTATTTTAAATAATAAATTGTATTTTGGTTCATTTGATCATAATGTTTATGAATATGATCCGACAACAGGCCAACAAAAAACTGTCATAAAAACAGAAGAAGGAATTTGATCTTCTGGTGTGATTTTCAACAATAAATTATATTTTGGTTCAATAGATCACAAAGTATATGAATATAATCCAGCAACAGGCCAACAAAAAGTTGTCATTACAACAAATGGAGAAATTAAATCTTCTGGTGTGGTTTTCAACAATAAATTATATTTTGGTTCAGGAGATCACAATGTTTATGAATATTCAGCAACAGGCCAACAAAAAATTGTTATTAGAACAAATAACTGAGTTGATTCTTCTGGTGTGGTTTTCAACAATAAATTATATATTGGTTCAGGAGATGGTAATGTTTATGAATATAGTAATTACTATAATTTAAGACAAATTAATAATAATTCTGATAATGCAATTTTAAATGAATTAAATTATTTGAATCCTGATTTAGATATAGCACAACTAGAAATTATTAATAAAACAAATAATTCAGTTATATTAAAAATAAAAGATAATTTAAATAATGATAATAATATAAAAATACATTATTCAATTGATAATCAACAAAATAAAATTATTAATTTAAATGAATTAATTAAAAAAGCATTATTTTTTAAATTTCGTGATGAAAACCCTAATTTAAAATTTAAGGAAATAAAAGATATTAATATTGATAACTTAATGTTTTCTGAGATTGAAATAACCAGCACTTCAGATTCGTTAAAATCGTTTGATGAAAAAAGTGTTTGTTTTAAACCAATTAATTTTCCTAATATCTCTTCAAATATACAAAAAATTAAAATACCATCATGTAGTTATGAAACTAAGGCAAAATATTTATTTCAAATTACAACAGGATTAAACATAAATAACTCAAAAAATATAGTTAATGGATGAAATTTAAATATTGATGACGAAATGATATTAACTGATTTTACAAGTTGAAATAAAAAAGCTTCTGAAATTAAAAATACATTATCACAGGATTTTGATTTGTCTAACATAAATAAACAAGAACAAGAATTAATTTTAAATCGCGATTTGTTGCATTCACCAGAACAAGAATTATCTGTGGGAAGAAAACAACGCCTTACAGCCGAATATGTAGTCAGACTACTTGTTATTAAAACTAATTTAAATTTAAAACAAAAAATTAATGGAACGATTACTGCTAAAATAATTGATGATAATAACGAAGAACAAACAATTACATTACCAATTAAAGAGACAATGCAAATATTACAAAAATATCGTTTATTGCCCAACGAAATTACTATTAACAAAGATAATAGCATTTCTTTTAATGGAAAAGCAATAATATCAAGAACAAGTGAAAGCGACCCCAAACCAATTTTTAATTTTCGTCCAATTTAATAAAAAATATTAAATTTATTACAAATAATTGGTCTGTTAACAACTTGTAAAAATAAGAAAAATATTCCAACCAGTAATTTTAATTACTGGTTTTTATTCTGACAAAATAGAAAGGAAAAATTAAAATGAAAAGTTGTTTAGTTGTTTAAGGGTCTTATCATCATAGAAAATTGCCTTTCTTGGGAGTAGTAATTTTAACAGTGTTTGAATTTAGTTATTAAGGATTTTCAATTTCAATTTCAAAATTGTTTGTATGTTCTAATACATAATTTATTGAATTGTTTTTTTCATCTTTGAAATCATTTAAGTTTGTACCTTGTGCTTTAATTCTTATTTTTTTATTAATTATTCAAAGTTTAAATAAATGATTATTAGGAAAGTTGGTTTTTTCTTGTCCGTGTGTATTTATTAGTTGTTTAATTTCTTTTTGTGTACTTTGATTATTTTCAAGTTTTTTTGTAAATTCGAAAGTAAAATTTCTTACATTTTTTAATTCTGATGGTAATTCTGCATTTATATTTACATTATTTCCCTTAAGAATGTTAACTTGTACAATATTATTTGAAGTTATTGAAAAGTAAAATCTTACTTTTTCTAAGTCTTTAATTTCAAAATCATAAACTTTGTTTTCGTTATATTTATTTTTTTGTTCTACTGATTCATTTGTTTTTTTAGAACAGCTGACTATTGGTAATATTGTTAATGTCGAAAGAGCTATTGTATTTAAAATTTTCATTATTTTAATTCCTTTATTACTTTATTTTTTCAATATATATTATACTACACGAAAATCCTTAATATCATTAGAAAAATGGCAAAACCAATTAAAAACCAAAAGGTATAGTAAAAGGCAGGTACCGTTTTAAAAACCGGAAAAATGGCAGTTGAAAAGTTAACTGTTGCTTTTGCAATAATTGCTAATGGTCGTAAAATGGTAATGATTTGTGATGCCGTCAATATTCAGTTAATCATTTTAATACCAGCATTCTGAATGGCACAACCAACATCGTTAAATGTGGGTATTCACCGTCCGGAATATTTGCAATTTGCTGGTGGAATTAAGTCGTCTCATTCACTGTTTTTTGAGCCACCAAGAATAAAGGCTGTGGAATTAAGGACATTAAAGTCATAGATTTTAAAATTGTAATTAGCAACATTTTTTTTATGGTACAAAGGAAAAGTTAAGGTAAAAATATTAATACCATAGCGAATATCGATGTCGGTGTTAAGATAATTAACACTATTAGCAGTCTTGTTAGTTGGTAAGGTAATGAGTTTGTTATAAGATTTAAGCACATTAAATTCAATTTGATAGATACTGTTATTATTTTTAATAGCATTAAAATTTTCCTGGTGCGTTTTTTTATCAAAAGTAAAAAAATAACTTCTTAGTAATAATTCTGATTCCCCTATAATATTTACTAAGTATTTTTTGGGATAAAAGGTGATTAATGAGCGATAAAAGAAACCAATTTGAATAAAGTAATCTTTGTTGTAATTATCTACACCCTTAAAATCAATTTTGGTATGAGTTTTTTCGTCCATATCAAAAGTTGCATAAAATAAACTAGCAAAGAAATTGCCAAGAATTTCATAGATTTCGTCAAAAACTTTTTTGTAATCATTATTGTTAATACTAGGAGTGTTGTTTTTAAAATAAAGGTAAATATCGCTCCTTAATTCAGGGTCATAGCGGAGAAAAACTAAATTTAACATTTAGATAATTTAGTGTCCCGAAAAGGTACTTAATTAGGTGATAATCATTAGCCTTTTTGGTGTCATATTTTCAGATTTCACTCTAGCCATGTAATAATTGTAAATAATTATTTCCAGCAATTAGGGTTTTGTTAAATGCCTTAATTTTAAGAACATTATCGTTGGTATCTTCTTGTTTCGAAATGACCATTTTAATCGTATTTGTTCCTTGCAATTGTGTACTTGTTTCAGTTGCAGTGAATTTAACGGTAAATGTTCTGTCAGCAACATTATCTGTTGTTAAATCAAAAGTAGCACTATCATTTAAGTAATTGTTGTCGTTATCTTTAATTTCTGTATTATAGTCGATACCTTCAATTGCATTATTTACACCAGTAAGATTATTAATTGTTTCATTAAGTCTTTTTTTAATTTTTTTTATAACTTCAATTTTGGTTGCATTTGTTGGGTCAATTATTTCTGAGTTTGATAAAATAGTTGAAGTTTTGTGATAAAAATAGCTTTCATCTTTAAAACCATGATTTTTAATGGTAAATTCTTTGTAGTAACCTTTTTCTAAGGTATCAATAAAATTAAATACTGGTGTTCAATAGAGATAAGAGTAATTAAATTTATCAAAATCACCACGATAAATCATTAAATAATCAAGATTATCAATAACATCACTATAGTTATGGTTACCATCATATTTAGTGGTTGTTGGTAATTCAATATCAGTACTGTTTTTTTCAATTTCAATTTTAAATTCATTGATATTTTCTAAAAAGTAATCTTTTGTAAGATTATTATTGGTTCAAACATTTAACTCTGTGCCTTGTGCTTTAATTGTTATTTTTTTGTTAATTACTCTACTCATTTATCATCTTCATTTTCTATTTTTGTTCCGTGTGTAGTTATTAATTGTCTAATTTCTTCTTGTTTGCTCTGATTATTTTGAAATTTTTGTGTAAATAGGAAGGTAAAGTTGTTTAAATTTTTTAATTCTGGTAATTTTTCATTTAAACTGCTATTATCTTTTTTATATATTTGAACTCGTACAATTTTTGTATTTGAAATTTAAAACTCTACTTTTTCTAAGTTTTTGATTTCAAAATTATAAATTTTATTACTTTCTCTTTTATTTCTAATTAGTGATTGTGTTATTATTTCGTCGTTATTAATGTTTTGGGGAATGGTAAAAATGTTATTGAAACTAATAATTATCGCGGTAAATATTTTCATAAACATTTTTATCACTCCTTTTTAAAATATTTTATTTTTCATTGTTCTTTAGGTTTTGATTTTTTTAATAAATCACTTAATGCTACAATTTATAATTACCGCTATTGTAATACATATATCTAAATACCCTAGTATCAGTATCATAAGTGAAATTAATGCTTCAAATTTTTCATATAATAATTTCAAATCATTAATTTCCAATTTTAAAAATTGAATGAAAAAGATAATAATCATAAAAATGTAAGGCAAAATTTTCCATCAATATTTTTTTAAAGAATTAATGAGTTTGTTTGATTTCATTTTTCAAAACTCTTTTTGCTTTAATTTTTTGAATAATAAAGCGGATTAATTTTTCAAATTTAAGTGCAAAATATATTGCTCCGCCTCATCAAAAAACAAATATTCCTGTCAGCATAATACCACTATTAAATTTGCCAAAGAAATCAACCATTTCTTTATTCACAAAATTATTAAATTCATTACTTGTTCCGGTTATTCATTTAGTATCAATTACTGTTAATGCACAAATTAATAAGCTTATAAAGATGAAAATGATACTTAACAATACTTTTAACCACTGCTTTTTAAAAGAATTTTTAATTTTTAATTTTAATGGCATTTTTTCTTTTGAATTATCTTTTTTAAATAATTTTGCTAAAAGTTTTTTCATTTTTATTCTCCTTTCGTGTTTAAAAATTTTTAATTTTTGGTTTTCAATTATTAAGTCTGATTTTTGATTAATATGAATAGTATTTCACTTTTCTAGTTCTAAAATTTCTTTATTTTTTTCCATTATTATGTATTTAAGAGTATTAACACTATTTTCTAATATGACATATGACATTAACAATTTTTAATTTGTCATTCTCTATTTCTAATTCTTGTTTTTTAGTTCATTTTTCCATTTTTTTACCTACCTTTAATTACAATAAATAAGGCAATAAGTATAAGTACACAAGTAACACCAAGAATGGTAAAAATTGGGTGTTGCGAAAATGTCCGGGCCATTGGTTTAAATAGTTCTAAAATTGTTAAATTGCTAGTAATAAACTTTTGGAAATTGGCAAGCCCTTCGCTAATATAGTTCGTTAAAGTTTCAAAATGACTACCTGCTAATAATCCAAGAACAGTTATTAAGATAAAAATAATAATTAGTTTAAACATTGTTAGTTACCTTGTTTGGTTTTTATTGGTTTTACTTGCTTTTTAACTTTTCCTCACGCACTTAAACGCCCCTTATTTTTAACAGCATATTGGCGTTGTTTTTCTAAATTAACTTGTAGACTACCAAATCCAAGAATAATTGCCATAAGAAATTCTACAGCCAGCGTTAAGAATAAAGGAAATATTAGTTGAATATTCGTTCCCGACACTTCTAAACTCCAAATTAAGTCAAAAACTTTATAAGGCATTTGATCCAGAAAGTCGGCCATTTTTGCGAGATTTTCCATTTTTTATTATTCCTTTTCTTTCATTTTTCTTAAAAATTTGCTAAATTTATCCATTTTTAAATATTCCAAATCTTCTAAATCAATTGCTGTGTCATTATAGTATTTGTTTTCATAGTCAGGATTCACTTTTGCATTTAAGTAATCTCTTAAAAACGCTAGGTAAAAAGAATTGTAAGTGTTTAATATTGGTAAAGGAATTTTTAGTTTAAAAAAATAAATATCAAGTTCAGGAATATCGCGATATTTAATGCGACGACCCTTTTTACTATTTTTAGCATCAATTAAGGTGTTTCGTCAGCGTTCATATTCTTCAATGCTCGTAAACGTACCATAAATGACTTTTAAGTAGGGACGAAAAATATTAACGGGTTTTTTACGAATTCCCACAATCACATTATTGGCAATATCACGAACTTCAACTCAAATATGTTTATCTCTTTGACCGTCGGCCAGCACAATATGGCCAAAATGGCGTGCTAAGGCAAAATATTCTTGGATACCCGTTTCTTTGTTTTTGGTATTATTTTTTTCTCAATCAGTTCCTTCTAAAAATAAATTGGTTTCATCTCACAAAAGTAAGGTTTTGTCTGGCAATACCGGATAATCAAAATCTAATAATCCCATATGTCCTAAACTTAATTTTTGGGTTTCTAGTAATGGAAATGTTGAGGCGATATGATATTTTTTCTTTTTTAGTAATTTTTGATGCGTATACTAGAAAAGCGGTTTTTCCAGTTCTTAACGAACCAATCACAATATTTTAATGGTGAATTTTTTAAGAAATTAATAACTTTGTTAATTTGTGTTAAATTACCGATTTTAAAAAAGAAAATTAAAATACAACCTGCTAAAAATAAATAACTTACAATATTTTTAAAATAACCGTTGTAAATATATCAAATTGCTCCGCAATGTCATAAAATTAAAAATGAGGTGCGATTCAATTCAATAAAATGGTTATTTTTTTCTATTATTCATTTGCAAAATTTCATCTTGTGCCTCACTTTATTTTTTTGTTAGCGGACTGCTCCAAGTAATTTTTCAAACATTTTAAAACAAATAAAGAATATTGCCAAAATAAATGGAAAAATGAAGATTCAGTAGTCAGCAAAGAAGTTACCGACTTGTGGCATATTAACAGCAATAATTTCTCACATTTTAGTAAAAGCCGTTATAATTGCATTTCATAATTTAGTCATCACGTCACTAGCTGTTATTTTTTCTACTGTTGCTGGTGCATCGGCTAAGAAAGTTCCGAACATATAACCACACTCCCTTTCTTTTTAAAACATTCATCATTTATATTCAAAGTTTTTCTTAAATTTGTTAAAATACGATTAACCTTAACACGGTTATATTTTTTTCTAATTAATTTTGAATTTCTTCGGGAATGCATCACAATGTAACTTAACTTCTTGACATTAATTTTTTTCCTATCTAAATACTGATATGGTTTTTCAAAGTAGCATTAGAATAAATCACACCATAATCGCTGTTAAGAATCAAAAAGCAATGTTTGCTATTAAAAGTCAAAGTGTTTCTTGGGTTAAATCAATTTCTTTACCACCACTAATATGAGCCGGAATAGTTGTAATTTGAATAAATAAATCTCAGAAAGTTTGTTTAATTTGTTCTCAATTAAATTCTTTTAAATTTACTGTCATTTTTTATCTACCAAAAATCATTTTTATTGGTAAATACATAATTGAAATTAAGGCGAAAAGAAAAGCAATGATAATAAATTAATCCGGCAATAAACAAGACTTGTGCAGGCATTTTTTCTATCGGAATAAACAGTTCTAAGAATTCCGTGATAATTTTTCAAAACATTATTTTTTATTCTCATTATTTTCTTTTGAATTAGGAGCTTTAACTCATTCTTCAAAGCGGGCAATAAACACTTTTTCATCTTTTGTAAAATTACCAGTATTATTTTTAATGGCATTTTTATATTTAATTCGCATTTTTATTTTGACATAAATTTTATAAGCAAAATATGCCAATAGCATGATGCTGATAATAATAAATATTAATCCAATCGCAATATTCATTTTTAAACTCCTTTAAAATAGTTATAATTTATATCTTTTTTGTTGTTTTCTTTTTCGGCAATGAAGAAGCTTAATAATTCTTGTCCCTTAATTAATTTGGTTTCATTTTCTTTTTGATTAATTGAAATTATTTGATATTTACTACCTTTTATTATTCCAATGCAAATCGAATTTTCATATTTTCCTTTATAAACAAATCGCTTTGGAAACCAAATACCGATTTGTTCATTAAATCACGGAATTTTTGGGGCTTTAATAAGCATTGCGTTTTGTGTTTCTTTTAAAAGATATTTCTTAGTATTTAAGAAAATGTTTTCAATGTTTTTCATAATAAATTACCTTTCTTATGAATAAACTAAGTTATATTAACTAAGTTAGTTAACTTAGTTTTTTAAACACTTATATATCGCAGATTTAAGTGTTTAACAAGCTTTGTTAGTAAATTTTGTTTTTTTAATTAGATAAAGATTTTAATAATTTTAAACTTAGTATCTCCCTATATAGAAATTTCTACACTTTAATGTCCGCACTCTACCCTTGGAACTAATTTAATAGCGTGTATATTTTTAGGAAATCCACCCATTCATTTTTTTATTACAAAACGAAACAAATTGCTATAGCTAATAGGATGTTATCTATCAACTGATAAACTTCTTTTGGTTATGTATGGCGACCACCCACAATTTATCGCGCTTTAATACATACCAACATTATTAATTCACTTGTATTTAATTTTCAAAGAACAAAATTTTAACACCTCATAAAATAAAAAGACAATCATTGCTGACTGTCTTAATACTTATTCAAATCTTTGCCTACCTAACAAAACTTTATGCGTCCCTTAAAAAAAGAAAAATTAATTTATTAATTCTTGTAATGTTTGAAATGGCGATTTATTTTGTAATGCTGAATGACATCTTTTAAAATTGTAATAGTAATAATATTGATTTAAGAAGTGTTGAAGTTCATTTTGATTTAATTTTTTATCCTTAGCATAAAATAATTTGGTATAATGTTGATGAAACCGCTCGATTTTACCGTTACTCTGTGGCGAACGAATTGGAGTGGTTTCGTGGGTAACACCGTTTCTTGAAAGAAAGGCCGTAAAAGGCCTTTCTTTTACTTTGTACGATTTTTTATTACTTCAATTATTAGTAATAAATTCCGGAGCATTATCAGTGCGAAGGCGTTTAATGGTTGTGCCAAGCTCGCTAAAATCTTTCATTGCTCTTTGCACGGCATTAATTGCGTTATTGGTTTCTAAACTATCATAAACATAACCAAATACTAGCCGTGTTTTTTCGTCAATGAAATCATAAATGTAATATTTTTTATTAACCGGAAAATTTGATGTAGTAATGATTTTAGCATCCATTTGTAAAAGACCAATCTCAGATACTTCATAACGCTTAAAATGGCGTTTTGTTTGTTTAATTTGTTGTTTTAATTCTTTTCAACGAAAGTCAGATTTAATTCAGCGATAAAAGGTTTTAATATTTTTCGGAATTTTTGAATTTTCAATATCGTGAAAACCCATTTTTAAATTGTTAAATAAAGACGACATTCCACCGGCTTGAATATTTCTATAATCAAAATATAAAACGCATATTTTTTCACGATAATTTAAATCATATTGATAACTAATTTTGTTAGGTTCTTTATATTTGAAAATTAAACTATTAAAATCATCATTTTGATAAGCAGTAAGAATTTTATTAGCTCATTGATAAAATGTATTTCGTGTACTGTGAAAATGCTTTTTTACTAATTTATTTAAAGTTATTGGTTCTAAATAAAATTGATTACATAAATTTAAATAACCAGTAACTCGTTTTTTAGTTTTATGATAATGCTTGTGGTTATAAATTGTTCTTAATCAACTTTGGATTTTTGCTTTTAAATCTGCTAAATCACCTTGGGAAATAATATATTTCATTTTTTAACTCCTTGAATTAAGAAAATCGCATTACAAAAAATACGATTTTCAAAAATATTTATTAAATTATTAATTAATTAGGGTTTTCCGGCCGAAAATGAGGTTATATAATAATCAGTACTTTTAAAACTAATAGAAAATTTAACATTAATAATCTTATCAATTAAATAACTAATACTAGTCTTATAAGTGCCATAAACTCCATTATCCTTATAAAATTTCACAATTTTATCAAGGACAACACCTTTCTCAATTTCAAAACTTATATAATTATGATATTTAAATCGTTCTTCTATATCACTAGGTAGGGGGCTAATACCACCATAAAAAATTAAATTGCCTATATTTTGCAATGAATATGGATATTGAAGTAATGTATTATCTAAACTAACAAACTCCAATTTACAACTATTACCAAATTGACTAAGATTTGTGGTTCGTTTTTCTCGTTTCATAAAAAATTGTTCCATATTAGGTTTTGGTGGTTGTTTTGTATCAAAGAACGCCCCTAGCGGTACCAAACCAATAAACATTATAATAAATCAAGAAATAATCTTATCCATCTCATCACGCCTTAAAACTCTTTTTTATTGCTTTAACAGCATCAGAAAATTTATAATGTTGATGTTGCGGACATTCACAATTAGCAACTTGCATTTGATGCTTTCTAAAAACTTTATTAAAGTAATAACCCCTAATAATAAATAACTTAATAGCAGTTATTAACAAATAAACGATTAATAATCAAAAATACACTTTAAGAAATACATTTTGAAAATCAAACAATATAAAATCTTTAAAAAACTCATCTGTATTAGTTCTAATTCTTGTTAAAAATACTCAAATTATAACCATAACAGTATGAAATATAATAAAAAAATGCATAAAACCTAAAACGCTTTTAAATCATTTAATACTTAATATTTTCTTTAACTTTTTCATTTTTTAATAACTCCTTTTAAAATATTTTTTTATTCAGTAGGTCCTCTTAAAATTAAATATATTGTTGATAAAATACAAATCGTTCCTAAAATTTGGAAAATCGGATGTTGGGAAAATAACCTTATCATTGGTTTAAACAAATCTAAAATTTTAATATTTTTTGATAAAACTTTATTAAAATATTCTAAACCCTCACGCGCATAGGCTCATAAACCTAAAAAATCATCTAAAGCAAAAATAGAAAAAACAGCAACAAGAATAAATAATATTATTAATTTAAACATTTTCTAAACCTACCTTTTTATTCGCCGTCCATGTTGGTCGACTCACGGTCTATTTTTAGGACTATTACTACTAAATTTCTTAATTGGACCACTAGATGATTGTTTCTTAGTTCCTCAATTAGCAACTGATTTTCGATATTTTTTACGAAAACCAACTTTTGGTCGTTCAATATGAATACCTAAAATGCCACCAATTACAAGATTTATCACAAGCATAATTAGTGGAAAAATAATAATGCGAATATCTGTTCCGGGAATGGTTAAAGTTCAAATTAAATCAAAAACTTTATAAAACATATCGCCAATCAAACTAGCCATTTTTTCTAAGTTTTCCATTTTTTTAAACTCCTTTACTTATTTTTCTTCTTTAGATTATTTTTTAACTTAGTAAGTATCTTGCTAAATTTCTCCATTTTTAAATATTCTAATGCTTCAATATCCATTACATTATCATTTCAAAATTTATGCTGATAATTATCATTCAAAGCACGATTACTTAATTCACGCAAGAATGATAAATATTTATTATCGTAAAGGTTTAAGATTGACATTGGAATTTTCAATTTAAAGAAATAAATGTCTAATTCCGGAATGCTACGATACTTGATTTTGCGACCTTTTTTATCATTTTTTGCATTAATTAGAGTTAATCGTCATTGTTCGTATTCGCTTACCGATTTAAAAGTGCCGTAAATAACTTGTAAATAGGGTCGGAAAATACTAACTGGTTTTTTTCTAATGCCAACAATTATTGAATTCGCAATATCACGAACTTTAACTCATATATGTTCGGCTCGTTTTCCACTTGCTAATACGATATGGGTAAATTGGCGAGCTGAAGCAAAATATTCTTGTAAACCTTGAGTTACTCTATCATTTTCTTTATAGTCAGTTCCTTCTAAAAATAAGTTAGTTTCATCTCATAACAGCAAATGCTTTTCTTCTAATATCGGATAATTATAATCTAATAAAGACATATGCCCTAATGAAAGCATTTGTTTATCCGTAATCGGAAAAGTAGAAATCGTTTTTCAACCACTTAATAAGTAAGAAGCTAAAACCATTAAAGCGGTTTTCCCAGTTCCTAAGGCACCAATTACTAAATTTAAAGGTGAATTTAATAAGAAATTAATAAAACTACGGCGAGCAAAAAAATGAGAAATTTTAGTATATAAAACATACAAAGCAATTAATAAGTAAATAATATCAAATAACATTCGTCAACTTTGAGGATTATAATAATACAAAATCGCACCGTAGAATCACGCAATAATAAATAAAGTGCGATTTAAAGCGACAAAATCATATAATCTTAAATTTATTTTTTTAAACAATAGCATCAATTAAATCACACTTTTTTTATTTTTATTACTAATCTGTCAAGCATTAATTTTTCAAACATTTTGAAAGCGATTAAAAATAAATCAATACCCACGCCAAGCAAGAAAACTCAATATGTAGCAAAGAAATTAACGACATTTGGCATATTACCACCAATAATATCAGTTTAAATATTACCAAATGCTTTAATTAATGCTTTTCATAAATTAGTAACCGCTTGTTCGCCAGTAACAGCTATTGGCGTAGTCACTTCTGTTAAAAAAGTTCTAATCATACAATCACCCCCCCTTTTTTTCTAAACAAAATATGATTTAACCTTATAAAATAAAATAACCATAAATAAGACAATGAATAATAATACCATTCAAAAGGCAATATTTGCTATTAAAAATCAAAGTAGTTCTTTGGTTAAATCAATTTCTTCGCCAAAAACTCATGCCGAAATAACTTTAATTTGAATAAATAAATCCCAAAAATACAATTTTGTCATTTCTCAATCTAAATCTTTTCAAGCAACTAAAAACATAATAATTACCGCTTAAAAGGTCAAAAGAGCAGAAAAATAATTGCCGAGAAGAGCATTACAATTATTAAAATTGAAAACAAAAATACAACTTGGGGTGGTAAATCAGCAGTTGGATAAATTAATTCAATTAATTCAATAATTATTTTTTTAAACATTTTCTAAACCTACTTTTTAATTTCTTTTTCATCTTGTTCTAACAAATTTCGTTTAAACTTTGCAATAAATATTCGTTGTGAATAAGTAAAATCTTTTGGTAGCTGTTTTGCTTCACTACCATATTTCTTTTTATCTTTAAAAAACCGATAAATATTAATCGCAATATAGTATGCTAGTAATAATGTTAAAATCGTAAAAAATACTAATCCAAATATACTCATCTTTCTTTTCTCCTTAATTTTCTAATTTTTTAATATACAATATCAACACAAAGTCAATTATCACCGACTAAATCAGTTCTAACAGATTCAACTGCAGATTTAGACGCTCAAAATTTTTGTTCTAATCCAGTTTTTTTATTAATAGAATATATAAAGTCTTGACAATAATCTTTGCCAGACTCATCCACATTAACTCACATTTTCATTTCTAAAACTCCTCAAAAAAATTGCAATAACTTAGTTAAATAACTCAACTAACATAGATAATTAACGGGCGGAGCATACGCTTTCCGCACCGTTTAAACACCATAAAAACTAACTAAAATATTTTTTTATTTACACCCCTATTCTTAAAACACCGTAAAACATTTTTAAAATGAATTTTTAAAATAATCAAAACTTACAACCTTTTTATCATGTTCTTTTTCAGCAACAAAAAAACCTAACAACTCATGACCTAAAATCAAACTAGACTCTTGACCTTTATCATTAATAAAAACTAACCGATATTCACCATCTCTAATTATTCATATACAAATAGAATTCTCATATTTTCCTTTATAAACAAATCGTTTCGAAAACCAAATACCAGTAGATTCATACAATCACGGAATTGCTGGTGCTTTAATAAGTACTGCATTTTGTGTTTCTTTTAAAAAATATTTTTCAGTATTTAAAAAAATATTTTCAATATTTCTCATATACATACCATCCTTACAATATTTAGTTATATTAAACTAAGTTATATTTAGCTTAGTTATCTAACTAAGTTAAATATTTATTTTTTTAAACATTTATGTTTAACAAAATTTGTTAGTAAACTTCGTTTACTAATTAACTTAGTTTATTACTATCAAGGCACAAAAAAATACAAGGCATAACTAAAAATAATAAATATTAATTTAACCTTATATTTCTTGTAATAAATAAATGAGCTCATATTTATTTATTAATTAACAGCAAGTTTGTAAAAACCAAAATCTTGTCATATGTATATGGTTTCTACAAAAAAAATTAGCAATCTACTATTGACATTGCCAAAATAATATACTATGATTATTTTGTCATCATTCTAGTATGTAGACTGCTAAAATAAATGGAGAGGTTTAATAAATATGCAAATTAATGAAATACCTAATTACAACAATGATCCTAAGATTTTAGAAAAATTTACTCGTAATTTAAATGAGATGCATATTGAAGGCAAAAATGATCCAATAATTGGTCGTGATGATGAAACGCGACGAATTATTGAAATTTTATCACGAAAACAAAAAAATAATCCAGTACTTATTGGTGAACCCGGAGTTGGTAAAACAGCTATTATTGAAGGATTGGCGCAAAGAATTGTTAAGGGTGATGTTCCTAGTAATTTAAAAAATAAAATTATTTATGAATTGGATATGTCATCAATAATTGCGGGCGCTAAATTTCAAGGTGAATTTGAAGAGCGGTTAAAGGCAGTTATTAACAAAGTTAAAGCTTCAGCTGGAGAAATTATTTTGTTTATTGATGAATTGCATTTAATTGTGGGAATGGGTAAAACTCAGGGAGCAATTGATGCTTCAAATATTTTAAAGCCAATGTTAGCTCGTGGTGAACTGCGATGTGTGGGGGCAACAACATTGGATGAATATCGCGAATATATTGAAAAAGATGGTGCTTTAGAACGAAGATTTCAAAGAGTTCTTATTAAAGAACCAACTGTTGATGATACAATTTCAATTTTACGCGGTTTAAAAGATCGTTATGAATCATATCATGGTGTGCGAATTCATGATAATGCTATTGTTGTTGCCGCTAATTTAGCTGATAAATATATTAGTGATCGATTTTTACCTGATAAAGCAATTGATTTAATTGATGAAGCGTGTGCAAACATTAAAACAGAAATTGGTTCAATTCCTGCTCCGCTTGATGATGTAAAGCGAAAAGTAATGCAATTGGAAATTGAAAAGGCGGCTTTATTAAAGGAAAAGGATCATAAGTCAAAACAACGGTTAGATGAATTAATTGCAGAATTAGAAAAATTGAAAGTGAAAGAAAATTCTTTAGAATTAGTTTGGAATGAAGAAAAAACACAATTAGATGAAATTAAAAATATCAGATTACTGGTAGAGCAATTAAAAACAGAATTGGACCAAACACAATTAAAAGGTAACTTTAATCGTGCTGGTGAAATTCAATATGGTTTATTACCAAAATTAGAAAAGAAATTGGATGAGATTACTAATAAAACAAAAATTAATGCATTATTAAAAGAAGATGTTACTGAACAAGATGTTGCTAATATTGTTGAAAGATGAACGGGGATTCCTGTTAGTCGCCTTGTTGAAAGTGAAAAACATAAGTTACTTAATTTGACTAAACATTTACGAATTAGAGTTAAAGGTCAAGATGAAGTTTTACAGTTAGTAAGTGATTCAATTATTAGAGCAAGAAGCGGAATTAAAGATCCAAATCGGCCGATTGGTTCATTTATTTTTTTAGGTCCTACTGGAGTTGGAAAAACTGAAGTAGCTCGTGCCCTTGGGGAATATTTATTTGGTTCAGAAAAAAATATTATTAGACTAGATATGTCAGAATATATGGAGAAACATTCGGTAAGTAGTTTGCTTGGGGCTCCTCCGGGTTATGTGGGTTATTTGCAAGGCGGACAATTAACAGAAAAAGTTCGCAGAAATCCATATAGTATTATTTTATTTGATGAGATTGAAAAGGCACATAGCGATATTTTTAATATCTTATTACAAATTTTAGATGAAGGAATAGTTAGTGACCGGCATGGTAAAATAATTGATTTTAAAAATACAATTATTATTATGACTTCAAATCTTGGTTCGGAATTTTTATTATCACCAAGAGAAGACAGTAAAGCATTGGTAATGCAAAAATTAAAAAAAACATTTCGTCCGGAATTAGTTAATCGGATTGATGAAATTGTTATTTTTAATTCATTATCGGAAAAAATTATTAAAGAAATTATTGATAAAGAGTTAGCATTATTGAATGATCGTTTAGAAATGACTAAAGATATTAAATTAGTTTTTGATAATAAGGTTAAAGAAAAAATTCTTGAAGAGGGTTATGATCAGCAATTTGGCGCCCGACCAATTAAACGATATATTCAAAAGCATATTGAAAATTTACTTGCTAAGTCAATTATTGAAGACCATATTAAAGAAAATCGCATTTATTCACTAACTGTTAAGAATGATAAAATTATCATTGCTAGTAAGGAAAAGTTAAATTAATGATTGATTTTTATAGTAATTGTTATATAATTTTATTATTGGCAGTAAACAAGATTAAGTGCTAAAAGTAGGAATGAGATTATGTTAACCATAAGGCAAAAAGAAATATTGAAGTTTATTATTGATGAATATATTCAAAGTGCGCAACCAGTATCAAGTAAAATCTTAATTGAAAAGTATAAGTTACCTTATTCTTCAGCGACAATTCGTAGTGAGTGCGCGTTTTTAGAAGAGACAGGATTATTAGAAAAAACTCATGTTTCTAGTGGTCGGATACCAGCATCACTTGGTTATCGCTATTATGTTGATAATTTAATGGATGTTCATAATGGTGATAATGATATTAAGCAACAATTAGAAAATATTTTTTCTAATAGGCAATTAGCTATTGAAGATATTATTGAACAAACAGCCGAAATATTAAGTGCGATGACTAATTTGATTACAGTAGTTATTGGTTCTAATTCGCAAGAAGATTGTTTGAAAAAAATTGAATTAGTGCCTATTAGTGAAGAAAATGCGGTTGCAATTTTTATTAGTGAAAAGGGACATGTTGTTAATAAGACTTTTAATATTAAAGATGTCACCTTGCAAGATCTAGTTTTAGCGATTGAATTATTTAATAGTCGTTTAATTGGTACAAAATTAGAAGATATTAAAGAAAAAATGCAAGCTTTACAACCAATATTGGAAAAACAAGTTTTGAAACATGAATATATTTTACAGTCATTTATTAATACTTTAGTTAGTTTTAAAAAACGTGAACATTCAACACATGGTCTTCAATATATGTTAGATAATCCTGAATTTAATGATGTTAATAAAATTAAAGAAATTGTCCGATTTATTGAAGATTATTCTCCTTGAAAACAGTTTATAAAAACAGAAAAAAAACAGCAAGAATATAATCAAGAAAATATTCATATTCTTATTGGCAATGAACTAGGAAAACAAACAGATGATATTGCTGTTATTAGTACTGATTACCATACTGGTAATAAGCAAATTGGACAGTTAGCGGTAATTGGTCCTAAGCGGATTGATTATGATAAGATGTCAGAATTATTAGATTGAATATCACGCAAAATTGAAGAGAGTTTTTAAGGGGAGGGGATAAGAGATATTATGAATAATGATAAACAAAAAGAACTTGATAATCAAAATTTAACTGATTTTGGTGTAACACCGGATGATATTATTGATGATGATATTACCAAATTACAATTAGAAATTACAAATTTAAAAATGTTATTAGAAACAAGTGAGAATGATAAAATTCGTGCTTTAGCTGATTGAGACAATGCAAGAAAACAATACGATAATGACCTTAAGGAAGTTAGAAAGTATCGTTCGCAAGCAATGATTGTGCAATTATTACTAATTATGGATAATTTTGAGCGAGCATTAAATGTAAAAAATGTTGGTGCTGATGTTAAAAATTTTCTTCAAGGTTTTGAAATGATGATTAATCAATTAAAAGTAATTTTAACTAATGAAGGTGTTACTGAGATTGATGTTAAAGTTGGTGATATGTTTAATAGTCATTTGCATTATGCGATTGAACAAGTTGAAAGCGATAAATATCAACCAAATGAAATTATTAAAATTTTACAAAAAGGATATCGTTTATATAATCGTGTTTTACGAGTTGCCACCGTGCAGATAGCAAAGGAAAAGATGATTAATAATAATAAAGAAAATCAAGAAAATATTGAAATGAAAGAGGAAAAATAAAATGGCAAAAATTATTGGAATAGATTTAGGAACAACTAATTCTTGTGTGGCGTTTATGGATGGCGCTGAAGCAAGAGTAATTGAAACTCCAGATGGAGCCAGAACGGTGCCATCGGTAGTAGCATTTAAAAATGATGAAATTCTTGTTGGAAATAGTGCAAAACACCAAGCAGTAGCGAATATTAATACTATTTTTTCAATTAAAAGTAAAATGGGAACTGAGGAAAAAGTTAAGATTAATGGTAAGGACTATACACCAGAAGAAATTTCAGCAAAAATTTTAAGTTATGTGCGTGATTTTGCAGAAAAGAAACTTGGTGAAAAAATTACTAAAGCAGTAATTACGGTTCCAGCATATTTTAATAATGCACAAAGACAAGCAACAGAAAATGCTGGTAAAATTGCTGGTTTAGAAGTAGAGCGAATTATTAATGAACCAACAGCAGCGGCGTTAGCATATGGTATCGATAAAGTTAATAAAGAGCAAAAAATATTAGTTTATGATTTAGGAGGCGGAACTTTTGATGTTTCAATTTTGGAATTAGCTGATGGCGTTTTTCAAGTGTTAGCAACATCAGGTGATAATAAATTAGGTGGTGATGATTTTGATCAAATAATTACTAATTGATTAGTTGCTGACTTTAAAAAAGAAACTGGTATTGATTTATCACAAGATAAATTGGCAATGCAACGAGTAAAAGAAGCTTCAGAACAAGTTAAAAAAGAATTATCTGGTAGTTTACAAGCAACAATTTCATTATCATTTATTTCAGCTAATGAATCAGGACCAGTACATTTACAAAAAACCTTAACACGAGCAGAATTTGATAAAATGACAAGATCATTAGTTGAACGAACTTTAAATCCTGTTGAAAATGCATTAAATGATGCCAAATTAAAAGCTAGTAATTTAGATCAAGTTTTATTAGTGGGTGGTTCAACAAGAATTCCGGCTGTTCAAGAGGCAGTTAAAAAAATATTAGGGAAAGAACCTAATCGTATTATTAATCCTGATGAAGTTGTTGCTTTGGGAGCCGCTATTCAAGGCGGAATTATTGCTGGTGATGTTAAAGATATTTTATTATTAGATGTAACCCCATTGTCATTAGGAATTGAAACTTTAGGTGGTGTAATGACGCCTTTAATTCCAAGAAATACAACAATTCCAACATCAAAGTCACAAGTATTTTCTACCGCTGATGATAATCAACCGGCTGTGGATATTCATGTTTTACAAGGTGAAAGACCAATAGCTAATGATAATAAGACTTTAGGTCGTTTCCAATTATCAGGAATTGATAAGGCACCAAGAGGAGTACCACAAATTGAAGTAACATTTTCAATTGATGTTAATGGTATTGTTGCGGTTAAAGCTAAAGACTTGAAAAATAATAAAGAACAATCAATTACAATTAAATCTAATGAAGGTTTAAGTGAAGAAGATATTAAAAGAATGGTTGAAGAAGCAGAAGCTAATAAAGAAGCCGATGAAGCTCGTCGTAAAAATGTTGAGTTAGTAAATAAAGCCCAAACTTATTTACATGATATCGAACGGGGAATTGAAGAAGGCAAAGAAAAAATTACTGAAGAACAAAAAACAGCGATGAATGATATGAAAGCAGAAATTGAAAAACTGATTAAAGAAGAAGATTATGTTGGTTTAGAGAAAAAAATGACTGACTTGGAACAAATGATGATGCAAATAGCACAGTTTATGCAACAACAATCTAATTCTGAAACTCCAGAAATTAATGAACAAGAAAATAATGATAAAAAAGATGATGTTATTGATGCTGAATCTAATGATTCTGGCGTTGAATCTAGTGATGAGAAGAAGTAAATTATGAATGATTCTTACTACACATTGTAGTAAGAATCATTTTATGAGCAAGGTGGGGTTAAAAAATGAGCACTAAAAACAAGAGAGACTTTTATGAAATATTAGGTTTATCGCGTAATGCAAGCAATGATGATATTAAACGAGCTTATCGTAAGTTAGCTAAGCAATATCACCCTGATGTTTATAAACAAACTGATGCTGAAGCTAAAATTCAAGAAATTAATGAAGCGTATGAAGTATTGTCTGATTCTCAAAAACGAAAAATGTATGATCAATATGGCGGCGCTGATCCAAATATGTTTAGTGGTGGTCAAGGTTTTGGTAATTTTGAAGATATGTTTAGTGATATTGGTAGTGTTTTTGGTGATTTCTTTGGTGATATTTTTAGTGGTGGTCAAAGAACACGACAACGGCATTCACAAGCACACAAAGGTGAAGATATCTTTTATCGTGAAACTATTAGTTTAAAAGATGCAATTTTAGGAACAACGATTCATTTTAAAGTTAATGTTAATTTTCCTTGTGATGAATGTCATCAAACAGGTGCTAAAACACCAGGAGATGTTGTGAAATGTTCAAATTGTAATGGTCGAGGGATTGAAGTTACTGAACAAAGAACAATGTTAGGAATTATTAGACAAGAAAGACTTTGTCATTCTTGTCACGGAATTGGTGAAGTTATTAAAAATAAATGTTTACAATGTAAAGGTAAAAAGTTTGTTACTAAACAAGAAAACATTAATCTTGATGTCCCGAAAGGAATTTTCTCTGGACAAAAAGTGCGTGTTCAGGAAAAGGGTCATTATGGGCTTAAAGGACAATCTCGTGGTGATGTTTATATTGAAATTGAAGTTCAAAAGCATGCATTTTTTCAGCGTGATGATTTAGATTTATTAATTACAATTCCGATATCTTTTGTTGATGCAATGTTAGGAGCAATCATTAAAGTTCCAACATTTGAGAAAACAGTGAAATTTAAAATTCCTCCTAAAACTAAAAATAATGCTGTTTTTACAATTCCTAAAATGGGAAGTTATCATCCTTTAAATAGTAAAAAACGCGGTGATATTATTGTTAAAATAGAAATTGCTTTTCCAAAGCATATTTCAAAACAGCAAGAAAAGGTTTTACAACAGTTAAGTGATGAATTAGATTTTAATCCTAACAATGAATTTATTAAAAAATTTAAATAGTTAAAAAATATCGTTAATCAATGATATTTTTTTTATATTTGTAATAATAAATATTAGTATCAAATTAGAACCGAGATTATTTATTTACAATATGGTTTTATTTTCAAAACTTGAAAATAAAACCTAACATTTCTCAAAACATTATTTTTTATTCTCATTATTTTCTTTTGAATTAGGAGATTTAACTCATTTTTCAAAGCGAGCAATAAATACTTTTTCGTCTTTTGTGAAATTACCAATATTATTTTTAATGGCATTTTTATATTTAATTCGCATTTTTATTTTGGTATAAATTTTATAAGCAAAATATGCCAATAACATTATGCAAATAATAGTAAATATTATTCCAACCGCAATATTCATTTTTAAACTCCTTTAAAATAGTTATAATTTATATCTTTTTTGTTGTTTTCTTTTTCGGCAATGAAAAAAACTAATAATTTTTGCCCCTTAATTAATTTGGTTTCTTGCTCTTGTTGATTAATTGAAATTACTTGATATTTACTGTTTTTTATTGTTCCAATGCAAATTAATTTTGGATAGGTTACAATAAGTTGGATCATATTTATGTGAACTTTCAAAATAAGATAAAATTATATAAGAAAGTAGGAATATAAAAATGGGCAAAAATTCATATACATATGAATTTAAAAAACAAATTTTCATGGTCGCGTTTAGTTTTCTTAGGTATTTTTAAAAAAAGAAAAAATAATCATTTACTATAAATTATTTCAATATGCAAATTAAGGATATATTTCTTATGTATAATTTTTGTTATAAAAAATTATTTTAATGTTTTTTTATAAGTATTTTGCTTATTTTTTATAACCTTTTATTGAGATTTTGTTTGTCGATATTAAATATTTTGTTTTATTACTTATTTTTTAAATAAAATGATAATTAAATTATCGTTGCTTTTCATTAAAAATTATTTAAATCTTTACCTATCTAATAAAACTTTATGTGTCCATAAAAACCTTAGAAAACAAGCATTGATTCAGTTTATTCGCAACCCATAAAAATATGTACATCAATAAATGTGAAAAATTAGCTAATGAATATGAAAAATTAGATGAATACTTATATAAATATCATTATCGCTTAAAACAAGGTTATAAAGTAGTTCATTTTGCGTCAAGAACAATTATTACAATTTTTGGTGATGTTACTTTTAAACGACGCCGATATAAATATTGAAATCAAAAATCAGGTAAATTTGAATATGTATGTTTACTAGATAAAGAAATTGGTTTATTGCCCAAACAACGCATTTATTTTGATGTCCAATTTAAAGTTTTAAGTCTTTTGGGTGATGGCAAACGGTATCGAGATGTTTTAGATATTCTAAATCATTATTATATTTCAAAAGCTAGTATTTCAAGTATTTTAAATAAATATGATATTGCCGAATATTTCCCCAACTAGTAGAAAAAGAAACTAAAACTAGAATTGATGTCAAAAATAAGAATTTATATATTCAACTAGATGAGACATTTTTAGCGATATTAGATCAGAAAGTTAAACAAGAGCAAAGAATTCGTTTAGTTACTTCTCATACCGGACATAAAGAAAAAAAATACAAAAATTTTCGTAGAAAATTAGAAAACAAACGAGGTCATTTTCTAATGTTAAAAGTTGGTAAACGAATAGATACGATGGATATCGTGATTTATTAATTAGAGAATTACAAAAACATTATGTAAATATTAATTATGACAAAATAATTGTTTGTGGCGATGGCACTACTTGAATTAGAGAAATTGCCAATATTTTTGGTAATGTTAGATATATTTTAGATGGTTATCATGCTATTAAAAAATTAAAACAAACGGCATTTAATATTGTTTTTGAAAATCGTAAAGTAATACTAAATAGTTGAATTGAATTATATAAAAAAGGAAATCATCAAGAATTAATCAAAAACATTCATAAAGTTGCTAAAAATGAATTAAATAAAGTGGATTGGCAACCCTTTTTAGGACAATTTTTATATAGAGACATTTGTTTTCTAAAAGTAACTGGAGATAAATAATTTAAACTGCCATGTATTCTAAGATTATTGTATCAATTAATGTAATCAAATAATTCAAGTTCTAATTGTGCAAGATCATTGAATTTTCTACCATTAATAAATTCTGTTTTAAAAACTTTATAAGTTGCTTTAGCAACTGCATTATCATATGGACAACCGGACAACCCTTCGCACTCAATGATCTTTGAATTTTAAATGTAGATAATAATTGATCAATTATATTATTTTTAAACTCATTACCTCGGTCGGTATGAAATATTTCAATTTTTGATAATGGTCTAGTAATTCGCATAATAGCTTGATAAACCAACTCCGTATTTTTATTTGGTCCGGAACTATAACCAACAATCTTGCGATTATACAAATCAATTAGGAGACATACATAAAATCATTTAAAACCCACTTTTATATAAGTTAGTTAAGTCACTAACGATAATTTCATTTATTTTTCTATTATTAAAGTCTCTGTTTACAATGTTATTTACTGTGGATCATTATTTACTTGAATATTTTTGCATTTAAGTCTTGTTTTTGTGTACTTTGATATCAAATTATTGTTTTTCATAATGTTTCTAATTTTGCGTCTAGATAGGTTAATACTTTTATGAGCTAATACTACTTTGATTTTTCGAGCTCCATAGACTTGGCGGCTTTCGTTAAATGCACTGATAATTTCTTGATTATAATTATTCATTATTTTCCTTGTGTATTTATTAATTTGATAATAGTAATTGGATTTTGAAATATTTAATAATTTATACATTTTTCTTATCGAATATTTTTTCTTATTGCTATTAATTATTGTTATTTTTTGGCCATTATCAGTGCGGCTTGCTTTAAAATGTCATTTTCCATTCGTAATTGTTTTAATTCTTTTCGCAAGTAAATTAATTCATTTTCTTCTAGTGTGCGATTGTCTTTTGCTTTAAATGAACCAGAATTATTATAATTTTTAACTCAACTATAAATAGTTGGTTTTGGTAAATTATATTCTTTCCCTAAATTAATAACACTTTTGCCATTTTTGTATAGCATGACAATTTGTTTTTTAAATTCTTCAGAGTATGAGGTTTTATTTCCCATTTTTATATTCCTTCTTTCTTAATAATTTCGAAGTCTATATAATTATGGTCCAACTTATTGTAGCCTATCCAAAGTAATTAAAAATATTAGTGAAAATTTAATAAAATTAATAATTTTTATTGTGTAAAAATTCAATTAATATGATAAAATCATGATGGATAAAAATGACAATAACAAGAACGGCAGGGTTAGTTTAGTACTTAAATAATATAATTATCTGATTGTTTTACTTATTCAAAGCAATACCCAAGAAGACTAAACGCGACCTTATTTAAACGAGATATAATTAATATTGCATAAATAATAGTAAAATAACATAATTGTGAGGTAAATTGCTAGTGTCTATTAATAAGTCTTTATTGCAAATAAATATTAGCAATTTGCAAAAATTAATTAATATTAATGATAAGAAAAGTTTAGAAAAAATTTTAAAAAATTTGCATAGTGCCGATTTAGCTGATGTAATTAATAAAATGGAAAATCTTAGTGAAGTCTTGTATTTAGTTCGTTTATTAGATTCAAAAATAGCTAGTGAAGTTTTTATTAATCTTGATACGGAAATAAAAATAATGTTATTAAATGAGTTAAATAATACAGAAATAACGCAACTTGTTAATCAATTATATGCTGATGATATTGTTGAATTATTAGAACAAATACCTGAGGAAGTTGTTAAAAAACTTATCATCAATGCATCGCGTGATAAAAGAAAAGAAATTAATATCTTACTAAATTATGAAGAAAATAGTGCCGGTTCAATTATGTCAGTTGATTTTGTGCAGTTGCTTCAACATGATAAAGTTGGTCAAGCATTGAAAAAAGTTAAACAACTTGGTGAAAGAGCAGAAAATAGTGATAAGTACTATGTTACTGATAATAAGAATAAGTTATTAGGAGTTATTAGTTTAAGAAATTTAGTTTTTGCTAATAGCATAGAAGAAGTTAATAGTGTAATGGAAACTAATGTTGTTAGTGTTGATGCTCATAGTGACCAAGAATTAGTTGCTAATATTGTTCAAAAATATGATTTAAATGAAGTTGCTGTTGTTAATAAGCAAAATGTGTTAATTGGAATTATTACTGTTGATGATATTTTAGATGTTATGGAAGAAGAAGCAACAGAAGATATTGAAAAGTTAGCCGCGATTAAACCAACTGAGATGTTATATTTAAAAACTCCGGTTTGAAGAATTGTTCGTTCGCGAATATTTTGGTTGTTATTTTTATTAGTTTCAGCTACTTTTTCGGAATTAGTTATTGATGCTTTTTTACCTTTATTTGGTGCTAATAAAAATAATAGTAGTAATTTGTCTAATAAGTTTTTAACTTTATTAGTACCGTTATTACCAATTATTGCTGATACTGGAGGAAATTCTGGAAGTCAAGCATCAACAACTATTGTGCGTGCATTATCATTAGGTGATGTTACAGTTAAAGATTATGGGCAAGTTGTTTGGAAAGAGTTAAGAATATCTTTTTTTGTTGGTTTAATTTTAATTTGCTTTAATTTTATTAGAATGATTGTTATTAATCTTATTAAATATGATGGTGTTTTACATTGAGATCAGTGAGCTTCAATGATTACAATTTCATTATCTTTATGAATCATCATTATTATTTCTAAAGTAGCGGGAGGAATTTTACCAATTATTGCAAAATTATTAAGATTGGATCCGGTTGTTATGGCGGCCCCCTTGGTAACGACTATTATTGACTGTGTATCAACAACAATCTTTTTTTCTATTGCTTTATTATTTTTTGTCCCTTAATAGATAGGAGAATAATATGAGATTACGAAATAAACCGCAAGCAAAAATATTTTTAAAAAATAATTATCAAATTGTTATTCAAGAACCACAAACTTATAAAGGTGATTGAATATCAAAAATTTTTAATAATACTCAACCTTGTCATTTAAAAATTGGATGCGGTAAAGGAGACTTTATTATGAGCCTGTCCAAAATTCTGTGTCTTGATAATTCATTCTGAATTCTATTCAGAAGAAGTAGAACAAAAAATTATAAAAAAACAAAAAATCCCTGATACAATTGATAAAATTGATGATTATTTTTTAGAAATAAAATTTGAAGACAGAGTGAACTTAAGTTAATTACTTAGAGACGCAGTTAATTGGACACCCCCCCTTTGGGTTGTAACAAGTTTTTAGATTTAATTATTAAAAGTTTGACCTTCAATTTTTGTTATTAGTTGTTTTAAAGTAGGATTTTTTAATATTGTTACTTTTAAATTAACGATTTCATTTTTTTAATATTACTGTTTTCAATTTCTTCATATTTGATATTAAAGTTGAGTTTTGTAAGTTCATCAATAATATTTTCGTTTTTTGCGTGATAATGGTAATTATCTATTATGCTATGTATTGTCTTTTCCTTAATTGGGGATATTGTATCAATTTTTATTCAGTTTGTTATATTTATTGGTAATTGTTGTGTATGTATATATAAATCTCATTTTATATCAGTAGTAGGTTTTTTTTCATCTATTTTTTACTAAGTAAACAAATCCTTTTTTTAAGTTTAATTCAAAAATTTCATTTTTATTAGATAATATTGTTTTATTTTCTTTTTTAGAACATTCAACTGTTGGCAATGTTATTAGTCTCAAGATTTAATATACAACAGACTTATGACAAGCACAAGCATTTTTTTAAAAAAGGGATGATAAATTATAAAATAATGCAGGAAATTTTTAAAAATAGTTTATAATTAAGTTCCAAAGTAAGTAGATTCCAGATTAAAATTCAGAGAAAGGCTGTTTATTATTAGGTAAATTTTATTAATTAGTAAAAATTTATGAAAGGGATTTAAATTAATATGAAAAAACTTTTAAGTTTATTAGGTGTAATAACAATTAGTGGAACTGCAATGCCGACAATAATTGCTGCTAGTTCTTTTCAAAAACACAAACAAATTAATGAATTAGAAAACAGTCAAATTAATTATCAACAAGCAAATAATTTAGAAAAACTAAATAGAAATAAAAGAGAAAAAATATACAACGCAGATTGTGCAAATAAATTAATTGCCGGTGTCGGTGCCGGAGTGGAGTTTGCTGTCGGAGGGGGAGGAACGCGGAACGGGTGGCGGGTGTTCGGGGCTGCTGCAGGAGCTGCAATAGGTAGTGTTTTGTCCCTGGTGTTGGCACCGTAATTGGCGCGCGCGGTTGTTGGGATTTTTTACAGGCGCAGGTGTTGGTGGCAATTGGCAATATCGCCTCTTCTTCTGCATCTATCTATAGTACAGTATGTGCTAAAGAAATTAGCGAATTTATTTTAAATACAGATTTAAAAATTATTAATTCTGATAATAATATTACAATATTAAATGAAGTTAAAAAACTAAATCAATCTTTGAATATTAATAATTTATATGTTACTGAAAAAACAAATACCTCAGCTAAAATAATTGCTTCTAGTTCAAGCGATTATAAAACAGAAAGTTCTGTGGTCGTTAATTTTATTAATCAACGTCATTTAAATTGAACTCCTGATTTGTTAAAAAACCGAGGAAATAATTATTATAAATGAAACGAAGAATTTAACAGACAAAAAAAGAAGATGTATCGTATTTTTCCCAAGCCAAAAAAAGAACTTGAAAAGATGACAAAAATTTTCAAATTAGAACTCAATTTCATTCACTACTTCAAAACATCGTTACAATTCAAAATCATTTTTATATAAAAGAATTATATAATAGGATTATAGCACTAGAAAATGATTTATCTAATTTAAAAATTAAAGTTGAAAGATTATCTTCTGGAACGACATTATCTTTATGTGCTTCTTTCGGCGGATCTTGTTTCATCAAGTAGTTCTGTTGTTCCTGTTATTGGAAATATAATATCATACACAATGTTTTTAAAATAGCCGTTGTAAACGTATCAAATTGCTCCGCAATGTCATAAAATTAAAAATGAGGTGCGATTTAATTCAATAAAATGGTTATTTTTTTCTATTATTCATTTGCAAAATTTCATCTTGCGCCTCACTTTATTATTTTTTTGTTAGCGAACTCGGACTTCGCCGAGTAATTTTTCAAACATTTTAAAGCAAATAAAGAATATGGTCAAAATAAATGGAAAAATGAAGATTCAGTAGTGGTAGTCAGCAAAGAAGTTGCTGACTTGTGGCATATTAACAGCAATAATTTCTCACATTTTAGTAAAAGCTGTTATAATTTTGCGTTTCACAATTTAGTCATTGCTGCGTTACTAGCTGTTATCTTTGTTACTGCTGGTGCTTCTGTTAAGAAAGTTCCAATCACATAATCACCCCCTTTCTTTTTAAAACATTCATCATTTATATTCAAAGTTTTTCTTAAATTTGTTAAAACCACGATTAACCTTAACACAATTATATTTTTTCCTAATTAATTTTGAATTTCTTTGGGAATGTATCACAATGTAACTTCTTGACATTACTTTTGTTTCTATCTAAATACTGATATGGTTTTTCAAAGTAGCATTAGAATAAATCACACCATAATCGCTGTTAAGAATCAAAAAGCAATGTTTGCTATTAAAAGTCAAAGTGTTTCTTGAGTTAAATCAATTTCCTTGCCAGAAACTCACGCCAGAACAACTTTAATTTGAATAAATAAATCTCAGAAAGTTTGTTTAATTTGTTCTTAATTAAATTCTTTTAAATTTACTGTCATTTTTTATCGCCCAAAAATCATTTTTATTGGTAAATACATAATTGAAATTAAGGCGAAAAGAAAAGTAATGATAATAATTAATCCGGCAATAAATGCAACCTGTGCAGGCATTTTTTCTATCGAAACAAACAGTTTTAAAAATTCCATAATAATTTCTCAAAACATTATTTTTTACTCGCGTTATTTTCTTTTGAATTAGGAACTTTAACTCATTTTTCAAAGCGGGCAATAAATAATTTTTCGTCTTTCGTGGAATTACCAGTATTATTTTTAATGGCGTTTTTATATTTAATTCGCATTTTTATTTTGGCATAAATTTTATAAGCAAAATATGCCAATAGCATGATGCTGATAATAATAAATATTAGTCTAATCGCAATATTCATTTTTAAACTTCTTTAAAATAGTTATAATTTATATCTTTTTTGTTGTTTTCTTTTTCGGCAATAAAGAAACTTAATAATTCTTGCCCCTTAATTAATTTGGTTTCATTTTCTTTTTGATTAATTGAAATTACTTGATATTTATTATCTTTTATTATTCCGATGCAAATAGAATTTTAATATTTTCCTTTATAAACAAATCGTTTTGAAAACCAAATGCCGATTTGTTCATTAAATCACGGAATTTTTGGTGCTTTAATAAGCATTGCGTTTTGTGTTTCTTTTAAAAAGATATTTCTTAGTATTTAAGAAAATGTTTTCAATGTTTTTCATAATAAATTACCTTTCTTATGAATAAACTAAGTTATATTAACTAAGTTAGTTAACTTAGTTTTTTAAACACTTATATATCGCAGATTTAAGTGTTTAAAAAACTTTGTTAGTAAATTTTGTTTTTTAATTAGATAAAGATTTTAATAATTTTAAACTTAGCATACCTCTATATAGAAATTTCTACACTTTAACATCCGCATCCTGCCCTTGGAACTAATTTAATAGCGGGTCGCGTTTAGTTTTCTTAGGTATTTTTTAAAAAAGAAAAAATAATCATTTACTATAAATTATTTCAATATGCAAATTAAGTATATATTTCTTATGTATGATTTTTGTTGTAAAAACTTATTTTAATGTTGTTTTTATAAGCGTTTTCCTTGGTTTTTATAACCTTTTATTGAGATTTTGTTTGTTAATATTAAATATTTTGTTTTATTATTTATTTTCTAAATAAAATGATAATTAAGTTGTCTTTGCTTGTCATTAAAAATTATTTAAACCTTTTCCTACCCCCTGCCTAACAAAACTTTGTGCGCCCTAATAGCGTTTATATTTTTAGGAAATCAACCCATTCATTTTTTTATTGCAAAATGAAACAAATTGCTATAGCTAATAGGATGTTATCTATCAACTTGTAAACTTCTTTTGGTTATGGCGACCACCAACAATTTATCGTGCTTTAATACATACCAACATTATTAATTCACTTGTATTTAATTTTCAAAGAACAAATTTTTAACATCTTATAAAATAAAAAGACAATCATTGCTGACTGTCTTAATACGTATTCAAATCTTTTTCTACCTAACAAAACTTTATGCCTCCAAACAAGTAATATTATCATTACTTGAACTCGTTTCTTAATTCTAATTTGAATACCACTAAAAATTGCAAAGCTAACTTAACTACTAAAATAACAAAATAAACAATATATTTAAATTATTCAAAAAGAAAATTGAAAAAAGCATCATCCAAAAATTGACCAATAACAGTTAAACGAGCAATCGCCAAAATACTAGCAAAAATAATGAACAAAGCTCATATTTTCCCACCAATTTTATCACTACGCCGAATTGTCTTCTTTAACTGAATAATTTTGGATTTCTCTTGTTGTTCTTGTTCATATTTTTTAGCAATGCGAGGATTATTTTCAAAATCGACAAAATCACTATTTATTTTATCGTTATTCATTCTTTTATCTCCTCATATTTTTTAAGTAATCTTTAATTTATCTCATTAATTACTGCTAAAACCATTGGATTTTTACCTGTTTCTTGACGACATAACTCTTGCAACTCACTACGAATTTGATTTTTAACTATCGCACCATCAAACTCTGATTTTTTTTGATGTTCTTCAACAATGGCACGAACCTTAGTTTGCATTTTATTAGTTAATTCCTCATCATCCTGAATAAAAACAACCCCACGCATTTGCACATCAACCAAAGAAACAATCTCTTTACTACGACGATTTAGTGTAATCCCACTAATTAAAACTCCATCGCGAGCTAATTGCTTTCTTTCATTCAAAACGACAGCACCAATATCGCCAACTCCAAGACCATCAACATAAATATTATTACATTTTAAAGAAACTGGTGATGGTCCTAATTTACCATTAATAAACTCTAAAATTTGACCACTATCCTTAATTAAAATATTATTAATTAGAATCCCTGCTTCTTGAGCACTATTTTGCGCACTAACAAAATTTTTATGTAATCCTTTAACTGGCATAAAAAATTTTGGTTTCATAATTCCAATCATCATCTTAATATCCTCATATGAAGCATTCATATCTCACACTTTTTTATCGGATAACGCCATAAAACAAGCATCAGTTCTTGCTAATTCATCCAATATTCTCGCATGTTTTAATTCATAACCAGGAATCGGTGGCGTTGCTAAAATCACAGTATCTGACTTTTCTATTTCTAAATGCTCATCATCGCCACTAATAATTTTATATAATCTTGTATAAAGTCGCTCGCCACTACCAGTAACAAAAATTACTGAATTGTCATTAATATCATCACTAGTTAAATTTCTAAACTTAATTTTATTAAATTGCAAATAAGTTCCTGATTTAAATTCTTCTAAAATTGATTTTAATGTGCCCCCCATAACGATGGCGTCACGATTAGTTTCGCTAACCAACTCTAAAATTTCACTTATTTTATATAAATCCTGTTCATGACAAGCAATAATAATTTTAGACTTTGCTGCCTTAAAAGTTGATTCCACTAACTTCTTACATTTATGATTAGGTGCCGTATAATCATTACGACTAGCATAACCAGAATCACTCATCAATAATAAAACTTTATTATTAGCAATTTTTGCTAAGTGCGCCATATCCGTAGCGAAATTGCTTCGTTCTTCACTATCAAAAATATAATCACCAGTATAAATAATAGTTCCATCAATAGTCTTTAAAGCAAAACCAAAACTTCCAGGAATACAAGTTGTCGTATTAAAAACTTCAATTTCATTATCACCAAAAGATAAAATATCCTTTTCTTTAATTTCAATTAACTCATTTTCACTATGTCATACTTTAAACTTGTGCAGTTTTTGTTTAATTAAAAAGATTGTTAACTTACTAGCATAAATAGAAATTTTAATATCCTTTAAAAGATATGTTATTGCTCCAAAACATTCCTCTGATGGTTTAGAAATAAATAATCCTTTAATGCGATTAACATTTTCTTTCAAATAAGAAAAATCAGGAATAACAGTATCAATTCCTAATGCTTCTCGTTCAGGGATTTTACTACCAGCATCAAAAATAAATATATCACGGTTAACTTCCGCCACATACATATTTTTCCCGCGTTCATCGAGTCCCCCTAATGCAAAAACTTTTATTGTTGCCATAATTATTTTTTCTCCTCTATATTTTCTATATTTAATATAATTTTATTTTAAAATATTACTTTTATCATTATAACACATTGATTATACAGCTAAACAGAGAATAATTTTTTAATTTTGTAGAAAACTCTTGATATTTATTGAATATACTTAAAATCATGGAATGGCAACCCTTTTTAGGACACTTTTTATGTAGACTGCCATTTTTTCTAAATTCAACGGGTGTTAAATAATTTAAGCTGCCGTGAATTCGAATATTGTTGTATCAATTAACAAAATCAAATAGTTCGCATTTTAATTGTGTTAAATTTTCAAATTTTTTACCCTTAATAAATTCCGTTTTAAAGGTTTTGTAAGTTTTTTCAGCCACAGCATTATCATAAGGACAACCTTTATCGCTTAATGATCTTTTAATATTAAAGATTATTAAAATTTCATCAATGATTTTATTTTTGAACTCATTACCGCGGTCGGTATGAAATAAAGTTATTTGCTTTAATAGTTCGTGTTATTTTATGAAAAGCTTGTTGAATTAGTTCAGTGGTTTCGTTTAGCCCGGCATTATATTCAATCCAATTATTTCGCGATTAAACAAGTCAATTAATAAGCAAATATAATGTCATTTCTCACCAACTTGCACATATGTTAAATCACTAACAACAACTTCATTAAGTTTTTTGTCATTAAATTCACGATTTAAAACATTACTAATTTGGGCATTATTAGTTGTTGTTTTGTGATTACGATATTTTAATTTGATGTATTTGTATTCAGAAACCAAATTATTTTTGATCATAATGCATCTGATTTTTCGCCGCGATAAGATGATATCTTTTCTTATTAAAACGGCTTTAATTTTACGGGCCCCATAAATTTTGCGACTTTTATTAAATGTATTGACAATTTCTTGTTCATAATTATTAACTTGCTTGTTAGTGCATTTATTAGGTTGATAATAATAATAATACGTTGATTTTGATAAACCCAAAATCTTACATATTTTCCTCACTGAATATTTGTTTTTGTTGTTATTAATTATTGTTATTTTTTGGACATTATCAGTGCCGCTTGCTTTAAAATATCGTTTTCCATTAGTAATTGTTTTAATTCTTTTCGTAAGTAAATTAATTCATTTTCTTCATTACTTTGATATCTTTTGCTTTAAAAGAACCAGAATTATCGAATGATTTTATTCAATTATAAATAGCAGATTTTGAAATACCCTATTCATTAATAATTTCAATAATGATTTTCCCGCTTTGATAAAGCATGACAATTTGTTTTTTAAATTCATTTGTATATGAATTTTTACCCATTTTTATATTCCCACTTTCTTATATAATTTTATCTTATTTTGAAAGTCCACATAAATATGATCCAACTTATTGTAACCTATCAACTACCAAGCCAAGCAGAATTAATTAAAAAACAAAAACGTTTAAATGAAATTGATCAAGAATTTAGGGACAAAGAGATTAAATGCCCTAATTGTGAATCTTGTCATTATGTTAAAAATGGTCATAATCTAGAAAGAAAACAAAAATATTTATGTAAAAAATGTCGAGCTAGTTTTGATGCTTTTCGTCATCATTTATTTATTGAAGCCATTTAAATTATGAACAATGAAATTTATTGATTCAAATTTCATTGTTAGGATAATCTAGTAAAGGGCACACACCTTAAAGGTAGAAAATGAAAAAGACTTTTTTTCATTCAATTGTAAATTTATTACACATTTATTAATCAAATTTGCAAAACAAAAATTACAAACGGACTCATAAATTTTTGTTAGTTAGGAAAAAGTTTAAATAATTTTTAATGAGAAGCAACGACAATTTAATTATCATTTTATTTAAAAAATAAGTAATAAAACAAAATATTTAATATCAACAAACATAATCTTAATAAAATGTTATAAAAACTAAAAAAACGCTTATAAAAACAACATTAAAATAAGTTTTTACAACAAAAATCATACATAAGAAATATATATTTAATTTGCATATTGAAATAATTTATAGTAAATGATTATTTTTTCTTTTTTAAAAAATACCTAAGAAAACTAAACCCGATCACGGGATGTTATCTATTAACTGGCAAACTTCTTTTGGTTATGGCGACCACCAACAATTTATCGTGCTTTAATACATACCAACATTATTAATTCACTTGTATTTAATTTTCAAAGAACAAATTTTTAACATCTTATAAAATAAAAAGACAATCATTGCTGACTGTCTTAATACGTATTCAAATCTTTGTCCTACCTAACAAAGCTTTATGCGCCCGTTTTCTTTTTTATAATTTTTTGTTCTATTTCTTCTGAATAGAATTCAGAATGAATTATCAAGACACAAAATTTTGGACAGACTCGATTAATTTCTAAATGATTTCACACAAATTGCTATTCTATTTCACAACTAAATTTTTATTATTCACATTAACAATATTTAAATTTTTCTTATTCATATTAATAACATACAAGTCATAAACATTAGTTAATAACATTGCGATTGTCATTGGTCCGATACCTCCAGGAACTGGAGTAATATAACTAACTTTTTCTTTAACTATATCAAACTTAATATCACCACAAATCTTATTTGTTTCCAAATCACGAACAACGGCAACATCAACTACAATCGCATTAGATTTAATCATTGTTTCATCAATTAAATTAGCAACACCAACAGCACTAATAACAATATCACTACTAATAGTATGCTTTTTTAAATCAACAGTATTTTCATTACATAATGTAACTGTTGCCCCTAAATGATGCAACATAATAGCCAAAGGTTTACCAACAAGATTACTTGTTCCAACCATTGTAACCGTTTTTTTAAAAACATCAATATTATACGCTTCTAACAGTTTAATTACTCCTAATGGGGTACAAGGAGCAATCGTTTTTAACCCTTGAAATAACTTACCAGCATTAATATAATGCAAACCGTCAGCATCTTTATGATCATTAATATGATCTAAAATCCGGTTTTTATTAAGATGTTTAGGCAATGGTAACTGCACCAAAATCGCATCAATCGTATCATCATTATTTACTTTATTAATTACTGTTAATAAGTCCTGCTCACTAACATTTTCATTAAAAGTTTTTAAACTAACTTGAATTTCTAATTTTTCACAAACCTTTATTTTATGATTAACATATACTTTTGATGCCTCTTCTGTTCCTACCAAAAATACTACTAAATGAGGCTTTCGTAAATTTTTTTCTAAATAATTACTAATATTGTTTTTCAAATTATTTTGAATCTCATTAGCAATCGCTTTTCCATCCATTATAACTGCCATTATATTTCCTCCTATCCGATGGGCACATCTTGTTCTAAATATGCAAATCGTTCAATTTCATTTTTTCTTGCTGCTAATAATAAAGTATTTGATACTCCTAATTGACCAATAAACATTAAACTAATTAAAAATAATTTACTGATAACACCATAATCAGAAAAACTTAGTCCAAAATCAGGAATTGTTGTTAAACCTGCCGTTCCAAAAGCCGACGAAGATATAAATAAAGCTTCAACAATCGGCACTTGCACATTTTCGCTAACAATAATTAAAGACACCAAAAAGACAATTAAAATCGCCATAATAAAAACTGCTGTTGCTCGTTTTGCTGTCTCATTAGGAACTTTAGCTTTAAACATATTGATATTATTTTTTCGTGTCGCACTAGCAATAATGCTCATCATAACTAATGCCAGCGTTGTCGTTCTAATTCCGCCACCAGTAGAACTAGGTGATGCCCCAATCCACATCAAAATCAAAAAAATAAACTTTGAAGGCAATTTAAAATAACTAATATCAATCGTACTATATCCAGCACTTCTTGTTGAAAAAGTATTAAAAATAATCGCCATTAAAGTCTCGGCGTTATTATTAGTAACATTTCTAATACCGCCATCAATAAAAATATTGCTAAACTTTGTTGGTACAAAATATTCAACCAAAATTACTGCTAAAATACCAATAAAAGAAATTGAAAAATAATATATAACATTTATTTTAGTAAATAATGAAAAATTAACTTTAATACTACGATAACGCGCCACAGCCTTTTGCTTTAAATCATAAAAAACAGGATAACCAATACCACCAATAATCAGTTGAACTAAAAAAACTACCTGAACAAAATATTGTGTTCGATAGGGACTTAAAGAATTAGGACCAATAATATCAAAACCGGCATTATTAGTAGCCGAAACCGAATGAAAAATTCCTGATCAAAAACTACTACCAAAATTTCGATAGGTAACATTAAAATTCTTAGTAATTAATTGTTGCAAATAATCATTATCAATTATTTGTAAAAATCCTATAGAATTACTATCATATTTATTAGTAACACCATTAATAATTTGTGCTAATTCCTTAGAAAATTCCTTTTCAGCAGTAACAAAATTTTCTCAATCAGAAACCTTGGCAATTAACATTTCTTTAAAATTATCCGGCGTATTAAACGATTTTTCTAATAGTTCAACAATTGAATTAATTGATTGTGATTTTAAAGAATCTAAATAATCAATTGGTGTAAAATAAAAATAAAAAAATAGCATCACCCCACCAGTAATTTCCACAATTGCTAAAACATAAAAAGCATTTTTAATTAATTGTACGGTACCACCAAGTTTAGTATTACCTCTTTCTGATTGCAAAAGCATTCTTTCTTCAATGCTAATATTTTTTCCAATTACAATAAACAAAATAATCTTTAAAGTCATAATTCCAATACCACCAATTTGAATTAGCAACAACAAAACAATTTGACCAAAAAAACTTAAATCTTTAGCTGGTGATGTTAAACTTAATCCAGTATCAGAAAATGAACTTGAAGCAGTAAACAATGCTGTTAAAAAATCTCATTGATAGTTCTTACTAACAGCTCAAGGTGTCATTAATAAAATTGTTCCCACCAAAACAGCATATAAATAATTTCGCAAAATTTTCTTATTAACAGTATTACCAATAAAAATATTTTTAAAAACTTGACCAAGTTTTTTAAATCAAGTAAGATACTTTTTATTATTAGAAAATTTATCAATATCTTCCATTCTGACCCTCGCGATGCTGATTACTCGTTTATTACTCAATTATACTATACTTAGATTATTATTTTAAGATAAAATATAGTATAATTTTATGGTAATAGTTTCAAATATATAAGAGGTGATTTATAATGGCAGCAAAAGAATTTTGTATAATTGGTTTAGGTAATTTTGGCACAGCAGTTGCTGAAACATTAGCATCAATGAATCATAATGTTATTGTCATTGATAAAGATAATAGTAAAATCAAAAAAATTACCGGAAATTATGCTAACATTAACGGCTATGAATTAGATGCCACTGACTTAGAAGCATTAGAAAGTATTGGTATTAAAAATATTAATGACATTATTATTGCTATCGGTAGCGATATCCAATCATCAGTCTTAGTGGCAGCAAACTTAAAAGAACTTGAAATTACTAATATCATTGCTAAAGCTGTTGATTATCGTCATGAACACATTTTACGAGCAATTGGTATTAACCAAATTATTAAACCCGATATTTCCACAGGAAGACAAACTGCCCTAAAAGCCCTATGAGGTTTAGAAGTTGACATTAAAGATGTTGATGGTGAATTTAGTATTAGTTCTGCTGAAGCAACAAACAAAAACATCTTAGGAAAACCTCTTGAAGAAATCAAACTAATTAACAACAAAAGAGTTAATGTCATTCGCATTGAACACAACAAAAAAATCATCCTTCCTGATGCAGATACCATTCTCAGCTACGGCGACGAAGTTCTATTCATTGCTAAAAATAAATACATCCAAGAAATCCACGAATATATTACAGGAGGAAAAGAAACCGAAGATATTTAAAAAAACAGCATACCACACCACATAATACCACTATTTAATTTGCCAAAGAATTTAACCATTTGTTAATTCATAAAATTATTAAATTCTTTACTTGTTCCAGTTATTCATTTAGTATCGATTACTGTTAATGCACAAATTAATAAGCTTATAAAAATGAAAATGATACTTAATAATATTTTTAACCACTGCTTTTTAAAAGAATTTTGAATTTTGAATTTTAATGGCATTTTTTCTTTTGAATTATCTTTTTTAAATAATTTTGCTAAAAGTTTTTTCATTTTTATTCTCCTTTCATATTTTTTATCGTCCTTTAATTACAATAAATAAGGCAATAATTACACAAGTAACACCAAGAATAGTAAAGATTGGGTGTTGCGAAAATGTTCGTGCCATTGGTTTAAATAGTTCTAAAATTGTTAAATTGCTAGTAATAAACTTTTGGAAATTGGCAAGCCCTTCGCTAATATAGTTCGTTAAAGTTTCAAAATGACTACCTGCTAATAATCCAAGAACAGTTATTAAGATAAAAATAATAATTAGTTTAAACATTGTTAGTTACCTTGTTTGGTTTTTATTGGTTTTACTTGCTTTTTAACTTTTCCTCACGCACTTAAACGCCCCTTATTTTTAACAGCATATTGGCGTTGTTTTTCTAAATTAACTTGTAGACTACCAAATCCAAGAATAATTGCCATAAGAAATTCTACAGCCAGCGTTAAGAATAAAGGAAATATTAGTTGAATATTCGTTCCCGGCACTTCAAGACTTCAAATTAAATCAAAAACTTTATAAAGCATTTGGGCGAGAAAGTCGGCCATTTTTGCGAGATTTGCCATTTTTTATTATTCCTTTTCTTTCATTTTTCTTAAAAATTTGCTAAATTTATCCATTTTTAAATATTCCAAATCTTCTAAATCAATTGCGGTGTCATTATAGTATTTGTTTTCATAGTCAGGATTCACTTTTGCATTTAAGTAATCTCTTAAAAACGCTAGGTAAAAAGAATTGTAAGTGTTTAATATTGGTAAAGGAATTTTTAGTTTAAAAAAATAAATATCAAGTTCAGGAATATCGCGATATTTAATGCGACGACCCTTTTTACTATTTTTAGCATCAATTAAGATGTTTCTTCAGCGTTCATATTCTTCAATGCTCGTAAACGTACCATAAATGACTTTTAAGTAGGGACGAAAAATATTAACGGGTTTTTTACGAATGCCGACAATCACATTATTGGCAATATCACGAATTTTAACTCAAATATGTTTATCTCTTTGACCGCCAGCAAGCACAATATGACCGAAATGGCGTGCCAGAGCAAAATACTCTTGAATACCAGTTTCTTCGTTTTTGGTATTATTTTTTTCTCAATCAGTTCCCTCTAAAAATAAGTTGGTTTCATCTCACAAAAGTAAGGTTTTGTCTGGGCAATACCGGATAATCAAAGTCTAACAAACCCATATGCCCTAAACTTAATTTTTGGGTTTCTAGTAATGGGAAGGTTGATGCGATATGATATTTCTTCTTTTTTAGTAATTTTTGATGCGTATACTAGAAAAGCGGTTTTTCCAGTTCTTAACGAACCAATAACAATATTTAATGGTGAGTTATTTTTTAAGAAATTAATCACTTTGTTAATTTGTGTTAAATTACCGATTTTAAAAAGAAAAATTAAAATACAACCTGCTAAAAATAAATAGCTTACAATGTTTTTAAAATAACCGTTGTAAACATATCAAATTGCTCCGCAATGTCATAAAATTAAAAATGAGGTGCGATTTAATTCAATAAAATGGTTATTTTTTTCTATTATTCATTTGCAAAATTTCATCTTGCACCTCACTTTATTTTTTTGTTAGCGTACTGCTCCAAGTAATTTTTCAAACATTTTAAAGCAAATAAAGAATATTGCCAAAATAAATGGAAAAATGAATATTCAGTAATCAGCAAAGAAGTCACCGACTTGTGTCATATTAACAGCAATAATTTCTCACATTTTAGTAAACGCTGTTTTATAATCGCATTTCATAATTTAGTCATCGGTCATCGCGTCACTAGCTGTTATTTTTGTTACTGCTGGTGGGGTGGCTTCTGTTAAAAAAGTTCCAATCATATAATCACTCCCTTTCTCTTTAAAACATTCATCATTTATATTCAAAGTTTTTCTTAAATTTGTTAAAACCACGATTAACCTTAACACGGTTATATTTTTTTCTAATTAATTTTGAATTTCTTTGGGAATGCATCACAATGTAACTTCTTGACATTAATTTTGCCTCTATCTAAATACTGATATGGTTTTCCAAAGTAGCATTAAAATAAATCACACCATAATCGCGGTTAAGAATCAAAAAGCAATGTTTGATATTAAAAGTCAAAGCGGTGCTTTGGTTAAATCAATTTCTTTGCCGCCACTAATATGAGTCGGAATAGTTATAATTTGAATAAATAAATCTCAGAAAGTTTGTTTAATTTGTTCTTAATTAAATTCTTTTAAATTTACTGTCATTTTTTATCGCCCAAAAATCATTTTTATTGGTAAATACATAATTGAAATTAAGGCGAAAAGAAAAGTAATGATAATAATTAATCCGGCAATAAACGCGACTTGTGCAGGCATTTTTTCCATCGAAATAAACAGTTCTAAAAATTCCATAATAATTTCTCAAAACATTATTTTTTATTCTCGTTATTTTCTTTTGAATTAGGAGCTTTAACTCATTCTTCAAAGCGGGCAATAAATAATTTTTCGTTTTTTGTAAAATTACCAGTATTATTTTTAATGGCGTTTTTATATTTAATTCGCATTTTTATTTTGGCATAAATTTTATAAGCAAAATATGCCAATAGCATTATGCAAATGATAATAAATATTATTCCAATCGCAATATTCATTTTTAAACTCCTTTAAAATAGTTATAATTTATATCTTTTTTGTTGTTTTCTTTTCCGGCAATGAAGAAGCTTAATAATTCTTGTCCCTTAATTAATTTGGTTTCATTTTCTTTTTGATTAATTGAGATTACTTGATATTTACTATCTTTTATTATTCCAATACAAATTGAATTTTCGTATTTTCCTTTATAAACAAATCGCTTTGGAAACCAAATACCGATTTGTTCATTAAACCACGGAATTTGTGATGCTTTAATAAGCATTGCGTTTTGTGTTTCTTTTAAGAGATATTTTTTAGTATTTAAGAAAATGTTTTCAGTTTTTTTCATAATAAATTACCTTTCTTATAAATAAACTAAGTTAGTTAACTTAGTTAACTAACTTAGTTTTTTAAACACTTATATATCGCAGATTTAAGTGTTTAACAAGCTTTGTTAATAAATTTTGTTTTTTTATTAGATAAAAATTTTAATAATTTTAAACTTATCATACCATTATATAAAAATTTCTACACTTTAACATCCGCATCCTCCCCTTGGAACTAATTTAATAGCGTGTATATTTTTTAGGAAATCTACCCATTCATTTTTCAATGGATAGGTTACAATAAGTTGGACCATATTTATGTGAACTTTCAAAATAAGATAAAATTATATAAGAAAGTAGGAATATAAAAAAATGGGCAAAAATTCATATACAGATGAATTTAAAAAACAAATTGTCATGCTTTATCAAAGCGGGAAAATCATTATTGAAATTATTAATGAATAGGGTATTTCAAAATCTGCTATTTATAATTGAATAAAATCATTCGATAATTCTGGTTCTTTTAAAGCAAAAGATATCAAAGTAATGAAGAAAATGAATTAATTTACTTACGAAAAGAATTAAAACAATTACTAATGGAAAACGATATTTTAAAGCAAGCGGCACTGATAATGGCCAAAAAATAACAATAATTAATAACAACAAAAACAAATATTCAGTGAGGAAAATATGTAAGATTTCGGGTTTATCAAAATCAACATATTATTATCAACCTAATAAATGCACTAACAAGCAAGTTAATAATTATGAACAAGAAGTTATCAGTGCATTTAATAAAAGTCGCAAAATTTATGGGGTCCGTAAAATTAAAGCTGTTTTAATAAGAAAAGATACCATCTTATCGCGACGAAAAATCAGATGCATTATGATCAAAAATAATTTGGTTTCTAAATACACCAAATTAAAATATCATAATTACAAAATAACAGTTAATAATGCCCAAATTAGTAATGTTTTAAATCGTGAATTTAATGACAAAAAATCCAATGAAGTTGTTGTTAGTGATTTAACATATGTGCAAGTTGATGGGAAATGACATTATATTTGCTTATTAATTGACTTGTTTAATCGCGAAGTAATTGACTATAATGCCGGGCCAAACAAAACCACTTAACTAGTTCAACAAGCTTTTCATAAGGATAACACGACCATTAAAGCAAATAACTTTATTTCATACCGATCGTGGTAATGAGTTCAAAAATAAAATCATTGATGAAATTTTAATAACCTTTAATATTAAAAGATCATTAAGCAATAAAGATAAAGGTTGTCCTTATGATAATGCTGTGGCTGAAACAACTTACAAAACTTTTAAAACGGAATTTATTAAGGGTAAAAAATTTGAAAATTTAACACAATTAAAATACGAACTATTTGATTTTGTTAATTGATACAACAATATTCGGATTCACGGTAGCTTAAATTATTTAACACCCGTTGAATTTAGAAAATGGCAGTCTACATAATAAAAAGTGTCCTAAAAAGGGTTGCCATTCGAGATTTGATAGGTTACAATAAGTTGGACCATATTTATGTGAACTTTCAAATAAAATAAAATTATTAAGAAAGTAGGAATATAAAAAAATGGGCAAAAATTCATATACAGATGAATTTAAAAAACAAATTGTCATGCTTTATCAAAGCGGGAAAATCATTATTGAAATTATTAATGAATAGGGTATTTCAAAATCTGCTATTTATAATTGAATAAAATCATTCGATAATTCTGGTTCTTTTAAAGCAAAAGATATCAAAGTAATGAAGAAAATGAATTAATTTACTTACGAAAAGAATTAAAACAATTACGAATGGAAAACGATATTTTAAAGCAAGCGGCACTGATAATGGCCAAAAAATAACAATAATTAATAACAACAAAAACAAATATTCAGTGAGGAAAATATGTAAGATTTCGGGTTTATCAAAATCAACATATTATTATCAACCTAATAAATGCACTAACAAGCAAGTTAATAATTATGAACAAGAAGTTATCAGTGCATTTAATAAAAGTCGCAAAATTTATGGGGTCCGTAAAATTAAAGCTGTTTTAATAAGAAAAGATACCATCTTATCGCGACGAAAAATCAGATGCATTATGATCAAAAATAATTTGGTTTCTAAATACACCAAATTAAAATATCATAATTACAAAATAACAGTTAATAATGCCCAAATTAGTAATGTTTTAAATCGTGAATTTAATGACAAAAAATCCAATGAAGTTGTTGTTAGTGATTTAACATATGTGCAAGTTGATGGGAAATGACATTATATTTGCTTATTAATTGACTTGTTTAATCGCGAAGTAATTGACTATAATGCCGGGCCAAACAAAACCACTTAACTAGTTCAACAAGCTTTTCATAAGGATAACACGACCATTAAAGCAAATAACTTTATTTCATACCGATCGTGGTAATGAGTTCAAAAATAAAATCATTGATGAAATTTTAATAACCTTTAATATTAAAAGATCATTAAGCAATAAAGATAAAGGTTGTCCTTATGATAATGCTGTGGCTGAAACAACTTACAAAACTTTTAAAACGGAATTTATTAAGGGTAAAAAATTTGAAAATTTAACACAATTAAAATACGAACTATTTGATTTTGTTAATTGATACAACAATATTCGGATTCACGGTAGCTTAAATTATTTAACACCCGTTGAATTTAGAAAATGGCAGTCTACATAAAAAGTGTCCTAAAAATGGTTGCCATTCCAACAAATAAAACACAATAAACCAGTTAAAAAAGTTTATAAAAAAAAGATAAACTGAATAAAAATATTGGTAATCACATTATAAAACAAAATGATAGAAAAGATAAATGAGATGAAAAAGTAGTCAAAAAACAAGAAAAGAAAAAATAAATATAGATAAAAAATACCTGACAAAAATTATAAATTTGGTTTAATTTGATTAAAAGGAGTGAAAAATTATGGACTATGAAGAAGATTATTGTGTTGTGAAGTCAACTGAGAACGCGTTGACAAAATGTAAGACCGAGGTCTCACAACCGAAATTTATATCACAATTTTAGATGCAATTGGGGACTCTCTTCATTCTTCACATTGCTTTAAGCATTAACATGACAGATTAAATGATAATAAAAAAATAATGTCATGTGAGTGATTTCTAGAAAAGTTTGAGAAAAATATTCCAATAACCGCTAAATACCCATGATTAAAAACTCATATATTAGTGCTGAAAATATTCATCCCAAAAATGCTGATCAATCAAAATGAGACAAAGCACGAAAATAATACGACACCCACAAAAGAGCGAGACCATCCCCTTGCCTGGCCCCCCCTTTCTAGAATATCGAATTCAAATCAGAGAAAAAGAATTGGAAGAAGATACAAGTAAATTAACTCTTTATAAACAAAAAATAGAATATTATGAAATTTGAAAAAATAGTGAAAATAAAAAAATGAAATAAAATAAATAAACCATCTAAAACAAATTATAAATTAAAAAAAATACTATGAAGAAAATATTACTACACAACGATCAGAAATTGCTAAATTAAAAGCAGAATTGGAATCTCTCAAAGAAAAAGAAACACAAAAAAACAAGAAAAGCAACCAGATTTAACCCTTGAAAATAAAAACCTGAGATTAAAAAAAGAAATCTTAGAAATGGAACTAAAATTAAAAGAAGTAAATAGAGAAAGATAAAATGTATCAAATATCAACTTATCAAAATTTAATTTTAGAAAAGGAGATATATTTTATTTATGTATGAAAAAGGAAATAAAGTTATTGTTAAAATAACAAACATTACCCCGCATGATGATGCTTTTTGTGAATTAAAAGGTGCAACAGGTTTAATCTATATCAGCTAAATTTCAGATTTTTTTGTAAAAAATATTAGAGATTTTGTTAATATTAGTGATGATGTTGAGGTTGAAGTAATAGAAGTGAGATATTATTTGATTTAGTTAAAAAACATTTTAAATTAAGTTATAAAAAGTGTCACCCTGAATTATTAAAAAATAATGATAATAATGAAATTCAAGAAATTAAAAAAGCTTTTCAAAACTTAAATATAAAGAACAAAATAAAACAGACAATATTGAAAATATTAGTAAATCAAATGAAAAAGAATAAATTAGTAAAAGTAATTAAATGTAAAGGGAGAAAAATATGTTAGAAATTTGTTGTCCTGATGGATCTCATAATTGCTATACTTGTCGTGTTTGTACAGGTTCTTTTCAAAGATGTAGAAGTTGTTTAAAATGTATTTCTTGTCAAGTTTACTTATCAAAAAAATGTCAAGTTTGTATTAATGGTAGTGTCAGACAACAAGAAAATAAGAAAAGGTATAAAAAGTAAAAGGAGTTAAATTAATAAATGAATTATTTTGAAAATAAAAAAACAATTCCTAGATTTATTAAAAATAAAATTATTTTCATTAAAGTATTTTCGTTTTTTCAAATATTATTTTCTTTATTTTTACTTTTACTTTTATCTTTTATCTTATTTTTATATTATAATATTGATTATAAAAACAAAATTTTTAAATTAAATACAAATATTAATTTTATCTTTAATAAGATTGTTAAATCCCTAGAAATAGAATTAATTCCCTATCCATTTTTATTAATTTTTTTATTAATATTTTTTTTTCTTTTATTTATATATGGTTGTTTTAATTTAACAATGATAAAAAAACAAGCAAAAAAATATAAATTATGATTAAAAAATGATGAAAATACTATTCCAGAATTTATATATAGTGTATATAAAAAAAGTATTATATATAAAATTATTGCTAATTGATTTTGCAGTTTTTCTTATATAGTTGGTATAATTGCATTGTCTATATTGGTATGATTACAATATCAGTATATTAATAATGAAAATATTTTTTATTTAGGTTTTTGAAAAATAGGAAAAATAAAAAATTTACAAACAGAAATAATAGTAACTAGTTCATTAATATTATTATTTTTTGCTTTGCATTGTTTTTGTTTTATTCATTTTAAAAAAAATAAAACACAAATAATAAGTTATTGAGGAACAGATATCTTATCATTAGAAGAAAAAAAATATTTAAAAAGAAAAACAAATTTAATTTGTTTTATTATAATTGCTATATTATTGACAATTACATTATTTTCTATTTATTTTATTATTAAAAAATTAAAAATGAAAAATAATAAAAAGTTATTACCTTAGTAAAAATTAAATATACCTTAAAAATAAACAGCAATTAAAATAAAGTTGCTGTTTTTTATTATGTCAAAATTATAGAAAGGAAATACAAAAATGAATGAAAAAAATACTTAGTTTGTTTGGGCGCATAAAGTTTTGTTAGGCAGGAAAAGGTTTAAATAATTTTTAATGAAAAGCAACGACAATTTAATTATCATTTTATTTGGAAAATTGGATTGGCAACCCTTTTTAGGACAATTTTTATATAGACATTTGTTTTCTAAAAGTAACTGGAGATAAATAATTTAAACTGCCATGTATTCTAAGATTATTGTATCAATTAATGTAATCAAATAATTCAAGTTCTAATTGCGCAAGATCATTGAATTTTCTACCATTAATAAATTCTGTTTTAAAAACTTTATAAGTTGCTTCAGCAACTGCGTTATCATATGGACAACCCTTCGCACTCAATGATCTTTGAATTTTAAATGTAGATAATAATTGATCAATTATATTATTTTTAAACTCATTACCTCGGTCGGTATGAAATATTTCAATTTTTGATAATGATCTAGCAATTCGCATAATAGCTTGATAAACCAACTCCGTATTTTTATTTGGTCCGCAACTATAACCAACAATCTCGCGATTATACAAATCAATTAGGAGACATACATAAAATCATTTAAAACCCACTTTTATATAAGTTAAGTCACTAACGATAATTTCATTTATTTTTCTATTATTAAAGTCTCGGTTTACAATGTTATTTACTGAATCATTATTTACTTGAATATTTTTGCATTTAAGTCTTGTTTTTGTGTACTTTGATATCAAATTATTGTTTTTCATAATTTTTCTAATTTTGCGTCTAGATAGGTTAATACTTTTATGAGCTATAATACTACTTTGATTTTTCGAGCTCCATAGACTTGGCGGCTTTCGTTAAATGCACTGATAATTTCTTGATTATAATTATTCACTATTTTCCTTGTGTATTTATTAATTTGATAATAGTAATTGGATTTTGAAATATTTAATAATTTACACATTTTTCTTATCGAATATTTTTTCTTATTGCTATTAATTATTGTTATTTTTTGGCCATTATCAGTGCGAATTGCTTTAAAATGTCATTTTCCATTTTTAAGTCTTTAAGTTCTTTTCGTAAAGTTATTATTTCATTTTCTTCTAGTTTGCGATTGTCTTTTGCTTTAAATGAACCAGAATTATTATAATTTTTAACTCAACTATAAATAGTTGGTTTTGGTAAATTATATTCTTTCCCTAAATTAATAACACTAACACTTTTGCCATTTTTGTATAGCATGACAATTTGTTTTTTAAATTCATCTGTATATGAATTTTTGCCCATTTTTATATTCCTGCTTTCTTATATAATTTTATCTTATTTTGAAAGTCCACATAAATATGGTCCAACTTATTGTAGCCTATTCATCATTAAAAATTATTTAAACCTTTTCCTACATAATAAAACTTTATGCGTCCTCCAGATATTGAATACTAATTCTAGAAAAAAAATTATCATTAAAACAGAAAAAATAAATTAACAAAATTTAACTTTGTTAAAATTATTACCAAGAAAGGTGATTTTTTATGTTAAAAATTAATAATAATGTAAAAATCGTAGAAAACAAGCGTTGATTCAGTTTATTCGCAACCCATAAAAATATGTACACCAATAAATGCGAACAACTAGCTAATGAATATGAAAAATTAGATGAAAATACTTCATATAAATATCATTATCGCTTAAAACAAGGTTATAAAGTGGTTAATTTTGCATCAAGAACAATTATTACAATTTTTGGTGAAGTTGTTTTTAAATGACGCCGATATAAATATTGAAATCAAAAATCAGGTAAATTTGAATATGTATGTTTGTTAGATAAAGAAATTGGTTTATTGCTCAAACAACGCATTTATTTTGATGTCCAATTTAAAGTTTTAAGTCTTCTGGGTGACGGCAAACGCTATCGTGATATTTTAGATGCTCTAAATCATTGTTATATTTCAAAAACTAGTATTTCAAGCATTTTAAATAAATACGATATTGCTGAATATTTTCAACTAGCAGAAAAAGAAACTAAAACTAAAATTGATATCAAAAATAAGAATTTATATATTCAACTAGATGAAAAATTTTTGGCGACATTAGATCAGAAAGTTAAACAAGACCAGAGAATTCGTTTAGTTACTTTTCATACCGGACATAAAGAAAAAAAATACAAAAATGCTCGTAGAAAATTAGAAAATAAAACGAGGTCATTTTCTAATGTTAAAAGTTGGCAAACGAATAAATACAATGGATTATCGTGATTTATTAATTAAAAAATTACAAAAATATTATGTAAATATTAATTATGACAAAATAATTATTTGTGGTGATGGCGATACTTGAATTAGAGAAATTGCCAATAGTTTTGGTAATGTTAGATATATTTTAGATGGTTATCACGCTATTAAAAAATTACAGCAAACGGCATTAATATTATTTTTGAAAATCGCAAAGTAACACTAAATAGTTGAATTAAATTATATAAGGATGGAAAATCCATCAAGAATTAATCAAAACCATTCGTAATGTTGCTAAAAATGAGTTAAATAAAGATATTAAAACAAATTTAAGAAGGGAGAGTAATTATTTTAGTAATAATAAGCAAGGTATTCATCATCAAAATTTAGAATGAAATATCGGTTGTAGCATTGAAAGTGACGTATCGCATTTAGTAAAACAACAATTAGGATATGGAGTAAAAATATATCATCATAAGAATTTGAATAAACTATTACATTTAAGAATGGCAAATTTAAACAAATTAAATGTATTACATTACATTAATGAAAGTATTAATTCAGAAATAGAAATCAGAAAAGAAATATATAAAACTTCATTATGAAATAAATATAATAATAAAAATGACAATAACAAGAAAGGTGTGGTTGGTTTAGTAATTAAATAATATAATTAATTAGCTGATTGTTTTACTTTTTCAAAGTAATACCTAAGAAAACTAAACGCAACCATTTTTAAATTTTGTGGAAAACTATTAAAAGTTCAACATTTATAAAGGAAATAAATGTGGATAACTAAGGATTTGTTAATTGTATTAAAAATATTTTAAATTTGAAAGGAAAAAATAAGTGATGTTTAAAATTAAATTAGTTAGTATAAAAAGAAAAGTATTTAAAAATAAAGATGGTTCTGTGATGTCGGGTTATTCTGTCGAATTTTTGCGTTATGAAAATTATTTATTTGAGCCTACTGGCGAACAAAAAGCCTTATGAATTGATGATAACAATCTAGAACAACAAGAAATTTATAAATTGTTAAAAGAAAATGTTAAATCATTTTTTAGTTGCGAATTAACTTTTGATAAAAATCCTAAAATAGTTAACTTGCAAAAAATTGAATTATCAAAAAATTAAAAAAACTTGTCCAGTTAATTGATAAATATTTGGTCTGCGAAGCGGTGCGGAAGGCGTATGCTCCGCCCGCTAGCGGGTTGGCCGGCGAAGCCGACTATTACTTGATTAAATAACACAACTGGTGAAAATCTAAAATGGGGGCATAAAATATGAATTTACAACCTCAAAATCCGACTGATTTTTATATGAAAACCATTTATTACGGTCAATATATTCGTAATATTATTATGCCTTCCGAATAACATTAGATTTTGCACGAATATTACTATTAAGCAGTTTTGTATCACAATTACCTTTATTTTTTAAACCCGCCAGCATTAAGGTTGTTTGTTTTGATACGTTCTAAAGGCATAATAATATTACGAATATATTGACCGTAAGTAATAAAAATAAAGAAAGTGTGATTTAAGTGATGTTATTGTTTAAAAAATAAATTTAAGATTATATGATTTTGTCGCTTTAAATCGCACTTTATTTATTATTGCGTGATTCTCTATGGTGCGATTTTGCATTATTATAATCCTCAGAGTTGACGAATGTTATTTGATATTATTTATTTATTAATTGCTTTGTATATTTTGTATACTAAAATTTCTCATTTCTTTGCTCGTTGAAGTTTTATTAATTTCTTATTAAATTCGCCTCTAAATTTAGTAATTGGTGCCTTAGGAACTGGAAAAACTGCTTTAATAGTTTTAGCTTCTTACTTATTGAGTGGTTGAAAAACAATTTCTACTTTTCCGATTACTGATAAACAAATGCTTTCATTAGGGCATATGTCTTTATTAGATTATAATTATCCGATATTAGAAGAAAAGCATTTACTGTTATGAGATGAAACCAACTTATTTTTAAAAGGAACTGACTATAAAGAAAATGATAGGGTAACTCAAGGTTTACAAGAATATTTTGCTTCGGCTCGACAATTTACCCATATCGTATTAGCAAGCGTACAACGAGCTGATCATATATGAGTTAAAGTTCGTGATATTGCGAATTCAATAATTGTTGGCATTAGAAAAAAACCGGTTAGCATTTTTCGTCCTTATTTATAATTTATTTATGGCACTTTTAAATCGGTAAGCGAATACGAACAATGACGATTAACTCTGATTAATGCTAAAAATGATAAAAAAGGTTGCAAAATCAAGTATCGTAGTATTCCGGAATTAGACATTTGTTTCTTTAAATTGAAAATTCCGATGTCAATTTTAAACCTTTATGATAATAAATATTTATCATTCTTGCGTGAATTAAGTAATCGTGCTTTGAATGATAATTATCAGCATAAATTTTGAAATGATAATGTAATGGATATTGAAGCGTTAGAATATTTAAAAATGGAAAAATTCATTAAGATACTTTACTTACTAAGTTAAAAAATAATCTGAAGAAGAAAAACAAGTAAAGGAGTTTAAAAAATGGAAAACTTAGAAAAAATTGCTAGTTTAATTGGCGATATGTTTTATAAAGTTTTTGATTTAATTTGAACTTTAACCACTCCGGGGACAGATATTCGTATTATTATTTTTCCGCTAATTACGCTTGTGATAAATCTTGTAATTGGTGATATTTTAGGAATTCATATGGAACGACCAAAAGTTGGTTTTCGTGAAAAATACCAAAAATCAGTTGCTAATTAAGAAACTAAGAAACAATCATCTAGCGGAGGCGAATAAATTTTTGTTAGGCGGGGGAAAGGTTTAAATAATTTTTAATGAGAAGCAACGACAATTTAATTATCATTTTATTTAAAAAATAAGTAACAAAACAAAATATTTAATATTAACAAAAAAAATCTCAATAAAAGGTTATAAAAACTAAGCAAAATACTTATAAAAAAACATTAAAATAAGTTTTTACAAAAGAAATCACACATAAGAAATATATGCTTAATTTGCATGTTGAAATAATTTATAGTAAATGATTATTTTTTCTTTTTTAAAAAATACCTAAGAAAACTAAACGCGACCATCTAGTGGTCCAATTAAGAAATTTAGTGATAATAATCCTAAAAATAGACCATGAGTTAACCAACATGGACGGCGAATAAAAAGGTAAATTTTTAAAATGTTTAAATTAATAATTTTATTTATTTTTGTTTCTGTTTTTTCTATTTTTGCTTTAAATGACTTTTTAGGTTTGTGAGCATATGTGTGTGATGGTTTAAAATATTTTAATAAAGTTCTATCAATTAATATTAAAATTTTAGATTTGTTTAAACCAATGATAAGGTTATTTTTCCAACATCCGATTTTTCAAATTTTAGGAACTCTTTGTATTTTATCAACAATATATTTAATTTTAAGGAGTTAAAAAATGAAAAAATTAAAGAAAATATTAGGTATTAAATGATTTAAAAGCGTTTTAGGTTTTATACATTTTTTTATTATACTTCATAGTGTTATTATTATAATTTGAATATTTTTAACGGTCCTTCAAATTAAAGGGGATAAATTTTTTAAAGATTTTATACCATTAAATTTTCAAAGTGTATTTTTTAATGTTTATATTTGATTATTAATTATTTATTTCTTAATAACTGGTATTAAGTTAATTATTAGGAGTTATTACTTTAATAAAATTTTTAGAAAGCATCAAATGCAAGTTGTTAATTGTGAATGTCCACAACATAATCAATATAAATTTTCTGATGCTTTTAAAGCGATAAAAAAGAATTTTAAGGCGTGATGAGATGGATAAAATTATTTCTTGATTTATTATTTTATAGTGTTTATTGGTTTGGTGCCGTTGGGGGCGTTCTTTGATACAAAACAACCACTAAAACCTAATATGGAGCATTTCCTCTTTATGAAACGACAAGAACGGGCCATAAATCCTAGTCAATGTGGTGAAAGTTGTGAATTAAAGTTTTCCAAGATTGGTAAAATTTCTTGAGTAATTAGCGGTTGTGGCCGGGGTTCGGGGTTCATATCATTTAGAAATTGATGCTACTGATTTGAAGTTTTCTAGTGACTTTGATATTCAAATAGATAATAGCGATTTTGTCCAAAGGCCGGCCCTTCAATTATTTGTTGACAAAGATAGTGCTGGTTATAATCAAATTAATAACTTTTATCGTTCTAATGGTTCTTATAAGTTCAAGCCTTTTAAAGAATTTTATTTTATTGATAATTTAATTAATTTTAAAGTATTTCTTAATAAGAAAGTTCCACAAGGCCTTAACACGAAAGTGTTTCATATCGCTTCATTCTCAGCGGAAGTGCCTAATAAAAAAAATTAGTAATTTAATAAATATTCTTGAAAATCGTATTAAAAAATACGATTTTCTTAATTTAAGGAGTTTAAAAAAATGAAATATATTATTTTTCAAGCTGATTTAGCAGATTTAAAATCAAAAACCCAAAGCTGATTAAATGCTAATTGTCGTAATCCTTATTACTTACTATAAAACTAAAAAACGCATTACTGTCTATTTAAATTTATGTACTTATTTTTATATTGAAGAAACTACTTTAACAAAACTTATTAAAAAATATTTTAAGAATGCAACGAAAACTTTTTATCGTTGGGCACAAAAAATTGTGACCGCTTATTATTCTGACAATTTAGATTTGTTATTGTTTAAAACTACAAAACCACAAAATCTTAATTATTAATATAGTTTAAATTCTCACGAAAAAGTATGTGATTTATATTTTGATTACAAAAATCTTCAAGCTGGCGGGATGTGGTCTTTATTTAACAATTTAAAAATTAGTTTTCACGATGTTAAAAATTCAGAAGTTCCTAAAAATATCAAAACTTTTTATCGTTAAATTAAATCTGACCCTCGTTGAAAAGAATTAAAATAACAAATCAAACAAACTAAACGCCTTTTAAGCGTTATGAAGATGAAGTATCTGATATCGGTCTTTTAAAAATAGATACTAAAATCATTACCACATCAAATTTTCCGGTTGATAAAAAATATTATATTTATGATTTCATTGACGAAATAACACGGATATTATTTGGTTATGTTTATGATGGCTCAGGAACTAACAATGCGATTAATGCCTTGCAAAGAGCAATGAAAGATTTTGGCGAATTTGGCACAACAATTAAACGCCTTCGTACTGATAAATGCTCCTGAATTTACTACTAATAATTGAAGTAATAAAAATGAATATAAGATAAAAGAAAGGCCTTTTACAACCCTTCTTTCAAAAAACGGAATCATTCACGAGATGACGCCAATTAGCCCGCCTCAATCCAATGGGAAAATTGAACCATTCCATCAATATTGTACCAAATTATTTTATGCTAAAGATAAAAAACTAAATCAAAATGAACTCCAACACTTCTTAAATCAATATTATTATTTTTACAACTTTCAACGCTGTCATTCAGCATTACAAAATAAATCACCATTTCAAACATTACAAAAATTGATAAATTAATTTTCCCTTAATTTATTTTCCTTATATTTTTTCTAAAATTGGAAGGATAATAATTATATTTTTGTAATGAATTATATTCATTTTATCTTTTGTTAAAACTAAAAGATCAATTTTAATGTCCTTTTTTTCTTTTAAATTTATATTATTTTCATTTAAAAAGACATCCTTAAAAACAAAACTTATATGATTTTCATTTATTGAATTACTAATTTCTTTAATTTTTTTTGTAATTTCTGGTAGTAATATTTTAGTTAATTCTTTTTGAGTAACATTAGATGGATTTTTTACAAATATGTTATTTATCTTAATTTTATTATCAGTTAATGACTCATTAGTTGGTTTTGGTTGTTCTATTGGTTTTGGTTGTTCTATTGGTTTTGGTTGTTCTATTGGTTTTGGTTGTTCTATTGGTTTTGGTTGTTCTATTGGTTTTGGTTGTTCTATTGGTTTTGGTTGTTCTATTGGTTTTGGTTGTTCTATTGGTTTTGGTTGTTCTATTGGTTTTGGTTGTTCTATTGGTTTTGGTTGTTCTATTGGTTTTGGTTGTTCTATTGGTTTTGGTTGTTCTATTGGTTTTGGTTGTTCTATTGGTTTTGGTTGTTCTATTGGTTTTGGTTGTTCTATTGGTTTTGTTAATTTATTACTACAAGAAATAATTAAACTTGTTCCCATTACTATAAAATTAGTCATTCCTAAAATTGATAATAATTTTTTCATATCTTAAATAGTTCTTTTGTAAGTTAAAAACCAACAATTCCTGAACCAATAATTAATATTTTTTTCACCTTAACATTCCTTCTTTCCTTACTAATTAATTTAATATTTTAAAAACATTTTTATTTTAATATAAAATAAAGTGAAAAATTCTTTTTTTTACTAGACATTATTACATAATAAAATTTAATCATTATTAATTTATCATTTTAAGATTTTTAATTTTTTAATTAAGCATTTGATTTAAATATCGCGGTAGCAATAATGTTCTATATTCTTAACCAACCACTTTTATTTAAATAAATTCCTTTCTAAGACATAAAAAAATGCAACTAAAAAAGTTACATTAATTTTGATTTTCTTACATTTAAGAAATTTAATTCTAAACTATCTTTAAAATTAAATTAAAAATCTTTATCCTTTTTTAATATTTTTCTTGATTATGCAAAACATCTGTGGTATATGAAAATTTCATGTAGAAACCACAGATGTTTTGCACATTTGGTTTTTATAAATTATTTGAAGTGGATAGGTTACAATAAGTTGGACCATATTTATGTGGACTTTCAAAATAAGATAAAATTATCAAGAAAGTAGGAATATAAAAATGGGCAAAAATTCATATACAGGGTTGTGTTTATTTTTCTTAGGTATTTTTAAAAAAAGAAAAAATAATCATTTAATATAAATTATTTCAATATGCAAATTAAGTATATATTTCTTATGTATGATTTTTGTTATAAAAAATTATTTTAATGTTATTTTTATAAGCTTTTTCCTTAGTTTTTATAATCTTTTATTGAGATTATGTTTGTTGATATTAAATATTTTGTTTTATTATTTATTTTCCAAATAAAATGGTAATTAAATTGTCGTTGCTTGTCATTAAAAATTATTTAAACCTTTTCCTGCCTAACAAAACTTTATGCGTCTTTATCATGATTTTATTTAATTATAAATAGCAGATTTTGAAATACCATATTCATTAATAATTTCAATAATGCTTTTCCCGTTTTGATAAATCATGATAATTTGTTTTTTAAATTCATCTGTATATGGGACGCATAAAGTTTTGTTAGGTAGGTAAAAGATTTGAATAAGTATTAAGACAGTCAGTAATGATTGTCTTTTTATTTTATAAGGTGTTAAAAATTTGTTCTTTGAAAATTAAATACAAGTTAGTTAATAATGTTGGTATGTATTAAAGCATGATAAATTGTGGATGGTCGCCATAACCAAAAGAAATTTACCAGTTAATAAATAGATAACACCCTATTCTATTAGCTATAGCAATTTGTTTCGTTTTGCAATAAAAAAATGAATGGGTGGATTTCCTAAAAATATACACGCTATTAAATTAGTTCCAAGGGCAGGATGCAGACATTAAAGTGTAGAAATTTCTATATAGGAAGATACTAAGTTTAAAATTATTAAAATCTTTATCTAATTTTAAAAAAACAAAATTTAATAACAAAGCTTGTTAAACACTTAAATCTGCGATATATAAGTATTTAAAAAACTAAGTTAATTAACAAATTAGTTAATCATAACTTAGTTTATTTATAAGAAAGGTAATTTATTATGAAAAACATTGAAAACATTTTCTTAAATACTAAAAAATATCTCTTAAAAGAAACACAAAACGCAATGTTTATTAAAGCACCAAAAATTCCGTGATTTAATGAACAAATCGGTATTTGGTTTCCAAAGCGATTTGTTTATAAAGGAAAATATGAAAATTCTATTTGCATCGGAATAATAAAAGATAATAAATATCAAGTAATTTCAATTAATCAAAAAGAAAATGAAACCAAATTAATTAAGGGACAAGAATTATTAAGCTTCTTCATTGCCGGAAAAGAAAACAACAAAAAAGATATAAATTATAACTATTTTAAATGAGTTTAAAAATGAATATTGCGGTTGGAATAATATTTACTATTATTTGCATAATGTTATTGGCATATTTTGCTTATAAAATTTATGTCAAAATAAAAATGCGAATTAAATATAAAAACGCCATTAAAAATAATACTGGTAATTTCACAAAAGATGAAAAGGTATTTATTGCTCGCTTTGAAGAATGGATTAAAGGTCCTAATTTAAAAAAAATAACGAGGACAAAAAATAATGTTTTGAAAAATTATTATGAAATTTTTAGAGCTGTTTGTTTCGATAGAAAAAATGCCTGCACAAGTCGCGTTTATTGCCGGGTTAATTGTTATCATTACTTTTCTTTTCGCCTTAATTTCAATTATGTATTTATCAATAAAAATGATTTTTGGGCGATAAAAAATGACAGTAAATTTAAAAGAATTTAATTGAGAACAAATTAAACAAAATTTCTGAGATTTATTTATTCGAATTACAACTATTCCGGATCATATTAGTGGTGGTAAAGAAATTGATTTAACCAAAGCACCACTTTGACTTTTAATAGCAAACATTGCTTTTTGATTTTTAACCGCGATTATGGTGTGATTTATTCTAATGCTACTTTGAAAAACCATATTAGTCATTATCATTATTTAGATAAGGAAAAAACACAATCGTGTTAAGGTTAATCGTGTTTTAACAAATTTAAGAAAAACTTTGAATATAAATGACGAATGCTTTAAAAAGAAAAAAAGGGGGGGTGATTATATGTTTGGAACTTTCTTAACAGAAGCACCAGCAGTAACAAAGATAATAGAACAGCTGGTGACGCGATGACTAAATTGTGAAACGCAATTATAACGGCGTTTACTAAAATGTGAGAAATTATTGCTGTTAATATGCCACAAGTCGGTAACTTCTTTGCTGACTACTGAATATTCATTTTTCCATTTATTTTGGCAATATTCTTTATTTGCTTTAAAATGTTTGAAAAATTACTTGGCGCAATCCGCTAATAAAAAAATAAAGTGAGGTGCAAGATGAAATTTTGCAAATGAATAATAGAAAAAAATAACCATTTTATTGAATTAAATCGCACCTCATTTTTAATTTTGTGACATTGAAGAGCAATTTGATATATTTACAACGGTTATTTTAAAAACATTGTGAGCTATTTATTTTTAGCAGGTTGTATTTTAATTTTCCTTTTTAAAATCAGTAATTTAACACAAATTAACAAAGTTATTAATTTCTTAAAAAATTCACCATTAAATATTGTGATTGGTTCATTATGAACTGAAAAAAACCACCTTTCTAGTATACGCATCAAAACTACTAAAAAAGAAGAAATATCACATTGCATCAACCTTTCCATTACTAGAAACCCAAAAATTAAGTTTAGGGCATATAGAATTATTAGACTTTGATTGCCTGGTATTGCCAGACAAGATCTTACTTCTATGAGATGAAACCAATTTATTTTTAGAAGGAACTGATTGAGAAAAAAATAATACCAAAAACGAAGAAACTGGTATTCAATAATATTTCGCTCTGGCACGACATTTCGGTCATATTGTGTTAGCTGGCGGTCAAAGAGATAAACATATTTAAGTTAAAGTTCGTAATATTGCCAATAATGTGATTGTGGGAATTCGTAAAAAACCCGTTAATATTTTTCGTCCCTACTTAAAAGTCATCTACGGTACCTTTACGAGCATTGAAGAATATGAACGCTGACGAAACACCTTAATTGATGCTAAAAATAGCAAAAAGGGTCGTCGCATTAAATATCGTGATATTACTGAACTTGATATTTATTTTTTTAAACTAAAAATTTCCCTACCAATACCCAACACTTACAATTTTTTTTATTTAGCGTTTTTAAGAGATTACTTAAATTCAAAAGTAAATCCTGACTATGAAGATAAATACTATACTGACACCGCAATTGATTTAGAAGACTTAGAATACTTAAAAATGGATAAATTTAGCAAATTTTTAAGAAAAATGAAAGAAAAGGAACGATAAAAAATGGCAAATCTCGCAAAAATGGCCGACTTTCTCTTTCTCGCCCAAATGCTTTATAAAGTTTTTGACTTAATTTGAAGTTTAGAAGTGCCGGGAACAAAAATTCAACTAATATTTCCTCTATTCTTAACGTTGGCTGCAGAATTTCTTGTGGCAATTATTCTTGGATTTGGTAGTCAACAAGTTAATTTAGAAAAACAACGCCAATATGCGATTAAAAATAAAGGACGGTTAAGTGCGTGAGGAAAAACTAAAAAACAAATAAAACCAATAAAAACAAAACAAGGTAACTAACAATGTTTAAACTAATTATTATTTTTATCTTAATAACTGTTCTTGGACTATTGGCTGGTAGTCATTTTGAAACTTTAACAAACTATATTAGCGAAAGGCTTGCCAATTTCTAAAAATTTATTACTAGCAATTTAACAATTTTAGAATTATTTAAACCAATGGCACTAACATTTTCGTAACACCCAATCTTTACCATTCTTGGTGTCACTTATGTACTTATTGCTTTATTTATTGTGATTAAAGGACGATAAAAATATGAAAGGAGAATAAAAATGAAAAAACTTTTAGCAAAATTATTTAAAAAAGATAATTCAAAAGAAAAACTGCCATTAAAATTAAGAATTAAAATTTCTTTTAAAAAGCAGTGGTTAAAAATAGTATTAAGTATCATTTTCATCTTTATAAGTTTATTAATTTGTGCATTAACAGTAATTGATACTAAATGAATAACCGGAACAAGTGATGAATTTAATAATTTTATGAATAAAGAAATGGTTAAATTCTTTGGCAAGTTCAATAGTGGTATTATGCTCACAGGAATATTTGTTTTTTGATGAGGCGGAGCAATATATTTTGCAATTAAATTTGAAAAGTTCATCCTCTTTATTATTCAGAAAATTAAAGCAAAAAGAGTTTTAAAAAATTAGACTAAACAAATTCATTAATTCTTTAAAAAAATATTGATGGAGAATTTTACCTTACATTTTTATGATTACTATCTTTTTCATTCCATTTTTAAAATTGGAAATTAATGATTTGAAATTATTATATGAAAAATTTGAAGCATTAATTTCACTTATGATACTAGGGTATTTAGATATATGATGCATGACAATAACTGTAATTATAAATTGTGGTATTAAGTGACTTATTAAAAAAATTAAAGAAAAAAGAACAGTGAAAAATAAAATATTTTAAAAAGGAGTGATAAAAATGTTTATGAAAATATTTATCGTGTTAATTATTTATTGGTTTCAATAACATTTTTACCATTCCTCAAAACATCAATAATGACAAATCAACAGCACAATCACTAATTAAAAGTAAAAGGCAAAATAATGAATCATATGAATTAAACTTAAAAAAATCAAAATTAACACTTAAATCATCAAAAGATGACAACAGCAAGTGAAATCAAAAATGAGAAATAAAAATTAATGTAAAAAATGAATTTATGCCCAAAAACTTGCCTTCACGAACGAAACTTAATGATTAAGAATTTTATGTTGACAAAAATGACAAGATTACACTGCCAATATTAAAATCATTAGAATATGATTTAAATTGAGAAAAAAACAGTGAACCAAGATATTGAGAAAATAAAGATTTTTTATTATATCAAAATAAAAAATTAAAAAGCATAAAAATGAAAGTATAAGAATGAGATAAAAATGAAAGATATGCCAAATGAAAAATATTAGAATTTAACGCACAATCAGAAATTAAACCCTCGACTGATATTGATTTACCAGAAAAAACCACCAAATTTGATGGCAACCATAACTATAACGATGTTGTTGATAATCTTAATTACTTAATGATTCACCGTGATGATTTTGATAAATTTAATTACTCGTATCTCTCTCTATTGAACGCCCGTATTTAATTTCATTGACACCCTACCCTAGAAAAAGGTTATTACAAAGAATTTGCGATTAAAAATCACGGCTTTAAAGACGAGAGCTATTTTTATCATAAAACTTCTGGTAGTGATAAAAATGTAGTAAATGAGAATGTTTTGAAAATTAAGGCATTTAACAAAACTCTAATTGCTGGAAATAAGTATTTACAATTACTACACGGTAAAAAGGAAATCTGAAAATATAGCGCTTGCGCTGCGAATTCTAATGATTATTACCTAATTAAATATCTTTTTGGTACCTTAAATTACCTCAATGTTAGATTTAGTTTTCTACGCTATGATCCCGATTTAAAAAATGATATTTACCTATATTTTAAAAACAACATTCCTAGTATTAACAATAGCGATTGCAAAAATGTTTTTGATGAAATCTATGAAATTCTTGGCAATTTCTTCGCTAGTTTATTTTATGCGACTTTTGATATGGACGAAAAAACTCATACCGAAATTGATTTTAAGGGTGTAGAAAACTATAAGAAGGATTACTTTATTCAAATCGGTTTCTTTTGTCGTTCATTAATTATCTTTTATCCCAAAAAATACTTAGTAAATATTATAGGAAACTCAGAATTATTACTAAGAAGTTATTTCTTTACTTTTGACAAAAAAATGCACCAAGAGAATTACAATGTTATTAACAACACCAATGGCATTTATCAAATTGATTTTAATGTCCTTAAATCTTACGACAATAAACTGATTACCTTGCCAACCAGCAAGACGGCTAACAGTATCAATTATCTCAATACCGATATTGATATTCGTTATGGTATTAATATTTTTACTTTAACCTTTCCGCTTTATCACAAAGGTAATATCTCTAATTACAATTTTAAAATTTATGATTTTAATGTCTTAAATTCCACAGCCTTTATTCCTGATGGTTCCACCAATTCAGAATGGGATGACCTAATTCCACCACCAAATTGCAAATATTCCGGACGATGAATACCAACCTTCAATGACATTGGTTGTGTTGTGCCATTCAAAATGCTGGTATTAAAATGCTAAACTAAACGCTGACAGCGTCACAAATCATTACAATTTTACGCCCGTTAGCAATTATTGCAAAAGCAACAGTTAACTTTTCAACCGCCATTTTTCCAGTTTTTAAAACGGTGCCAGCTTTTTACTATATCTTTCAATTTTTAATCGGTTTTGCCATTTTTCTAATGATATTAAGAATTTTTGTATAATTATATATATATTGAAAAAACAAAATTAAGGAGTTAAATTTATGAAAATTTTAAATATAATAGCTCTTTGGGGGCTGACAACATTGTCAATACAATAGTTGGGGTGTTCTAAAAAAGAAAATAAACCAATATTACAAATTAAGAATGAATCATACGAATTAAACTTAAAAAAATCAAAATTAACACTTAAATCATCAAAAGATGACAACAGCAAGTGAAATCAAAAATGAGAAATAAAATTTAATGTAGAAAATGAATTTATGCCCAAAAAATTGCCCCCACGAATGAAACTTAATGATTTAGAATTTTATGTTGATAAAAATGACAAGATTACACTACCAATATTAAAATCATTAGAATATGATTTAAATTGAGAAAAAAACAGTGAACCAAGATATTGAGAAAATAAAGATTTTTTATCATATCAAAATAAAAAATTAAAAAACATAAAAATGAAAGTACAAGAATGAGATAAAAATGAAAGATATGCCAAATGAAAAATATTAGAATTTAAAACTGAATTTAAAAATAATTAAAATAATTAAACTGTTAAAATCGCTACCCCAAAATGTAGCTTTATATGAAGATACTGCTCTTAAACAACTTTTTCATTTTTTCTATTTTGACAAAATAAAAACTAGTAATTAACTAAAATTACTGGTTGGAATATTTTTCTTATTTTTACAAGTTGTTAACAGACCAATTATTTGTAATAAATTTAATATTTTTTATTAAATTGGAAGAAAATTAAAAATTGGCCGGGGATCGCTTTCGCTTGTTCTTGATATTATTGCTTTTCCATTAAAAGTTACACTATTATCTTTATTAATAGTAATTTCGTTGGGCAATAAACTATGTTTTTGTAATATTTGCATTGTTTCTTTAATTAATAATGTAATTGTTTGTTCTCCATTGTTATCATCAATTATTTTGGCAGTAATTGTTCCGTTAATTTTTTGTTTTAAATTTAAATTAGCTTTAATCACAAGTAGTCTGACTACATATTCGGCTGTGAGGCGTTGTTTTTTTCCCACAGATAACTCTTGTTCTGGTGAATGCAACAAATCGCGATTTAAAATTAATTCTTGCTCTTGTTTATTTATGTTTGACAAATCAAAATCCTTTGATAATGTATTTTTAATTTCAGAAGCTTTTTTATTTCAACTTGTAAAATCGGTTAATATCATTTCATCATCAATATTTAAATTTCATCCCTTAGCTATATTTTTTGAGTCATTTATCTTTAATCCTGTGGTAATTTGAAATAAATATTTTGCCTTGGTTTCATAACTACATGATGTTATTTTAATTTTTTGTATATTTAAAGAGATATTAGGAAAATTAACTGGTTCAAAACAAACAGCTTTTTCATCGATTGATTTTAACGAATCTGAAGCACTGGTTATTTCAATCGTAGAAAACATTAAGTTATCAATATTAATATCTTTTATTTCTTTAAAAATTAAATTTTGTTTTTCATCTCGAAACTTAAAAAATATTACTTTTTTAATCAACTTATTTAAATTAACTTTTTTATTTGGTTTATTATTTGTTTTATAATTAATTTTTATTTCATTAAAATATTTGTTACTATCTTTCTTTGTTTTAATTATAACTGAAATATTGTTTTTTTCTTTAATTTCTAATTGTGATATATCTAAATCAGGATTTAAATAATTTAATTCATTTAATATTGCCTTATCAGAATTATCATTAATTTTTCCTAAATTTGTATTTAAATAATATTCACTATATTCATATACATTGTTATCATGTGAACCAAAATACAGTTTATTATTGAAAATAATACCTGAAGATTCAACTCATCCATCTGCTGTAATAACAATTTTTTGTTGACCTGTTGATGGATCATATTCATAAACATTATGATCTTGTGAACCAAAACATAATTTATTATTGAAAACTACCCCAGAAGTTAAAACTTTCCCTTATGTTTTAATTACAATTTTTTGTTGTCCTGTGGCCGGATCATATTCTATACACATTATGTATGATCTTTCGAACCGAAATATACTTTATTATTTAATACTATTCTAGAAGATATAATTGTTCCTTTTGTTTTAATAACAATTTTTGTTCTATTTATTTTATTATTTTCATTATTGCTTCGTTTTTGTCTTTTATAATTTATGTTTTCTAATTTAGTTTGTTGTTCTTGTTTTTCATAAGGACTATTAGCAACAATTCCGACCATTCCGCCACTTGCTATTGTTATTGTACTTAATAAACCAAGTAATTTTTTCATATTAATAAAATCCTTTTCGTGAATTTTACTAATTAATAAAATTTACTGAACAATCAACATCCTTTTTCAAATTTATACAGTCTAATTAATACAAATTAATTATAAACTATCAAATAATAATTTCTATTATTTTTTAAAAATATTGAATACTAATTCTAGAAAAACATTTATCTTTAAAAAAGAAAAATAAATTAACGAAATTTAACTTTGTTAAAATTACTCTACCAAGAAAGGCGGTTTTTTTATGTTAGAAATTAATAATAATGTAAAAACCTTAGAAAATAAGCATTGATTTAGTTTATTTACAACCCATAAAAATATGTACACTAACAAACAAATGCGAACAATTAGCTAATGAATATGAAAAATTAGATGAATACTTATATAAATATCATTATCGCTTAAAACAAGGTTATAAAGTAGTTCATTTTGCATCAAGAATAATTATTACAATTTTTGGTGAAGTTGTTTTTAAACGACACCGCTATAAATATTGAAATCAAAAATCAGGTAAATTTGAATATGTATGTTTACTAGATAAAGAAATTGGTTTATTGTCCAAACAAAGCATTTATTTTGATGTTCAATTTAAAGTTTTAAGTCTTTTGGGTGATGGTAAACGCGATCGCGATGTTTTAGATGCTCTAAATCATTGTTATATTTCAAAAGGTAGTATTTCAAATATTTTAAATAAATACGATATTGCTGAATATTTTCAACTAGCAGAAAAAGAAACTAAAACTAGAATTGATGTCAAAAATAAGGATTTATACATTCAACTAGATGAGACATTTTTAGCGATATTAGACCATAAAGTTAAACAAGACCAAAGAATCGTTTAGTTACTTTTCATACCGGACATAAAGAAAAAAAATACAAAAATGCTCGCAGAGAATTAGAAAACAAACGAGGTCATTTTCTAATGTTGAAAGTTGGTAAACGAATAAATACGATGGATTATCGTGATTTATTGATTAAAGAATTGCAAAAACATTATGTAAATATTAATTATGACAAAATAATTGTTTGTGGTGATGGTGATGCTTGAATTAGAGAAATTGCCAATAGTTTTGGTAATGTTAGATATATTTTAGATGGTTATCGCGCTATTAAAAAATTACAGCAAACTGCATTTAATATTATTTTTGAAAATCGCAAAGCAACACTAAATAATTGAATTGAATTATATAAGGAAGGATGGAAATCATCAAGAATTAATCAAAAACATTCGTAATGTTGCTAAAAATGAATTAAATAAAGATATTAAAATAAATTTAAGAAAGGCGAGTAATTATTTCAAAAACAATAAGCATGGTATTCATCACCAAAATTTAGAATGAAATATCGGTTGTAACATTGAAGGTGATGTATCATATCACATTTGGTAAAACAACAATTATGATATGGAGCAAAAATATATCATCATAAGAATTTAAATAACCTATTACATTTAAGAATGGCAAATTTAAACAAATTAAATGTATTACATTATATTAATGAAAATATTAATTCAGAAATAGAAATCAGAAAAGAAATATATAAAAATTCATTATGAAATAAATACAATAATAAAAATGATGATAGTTGAATTAATTATAAAGGCAATGCTGTGACAAATAAATATAATAGATTTAATTAAGTAAAAATATAAAATTAATATATATTTAGTCAAAATTTAATAATAATTAATAATTTTTATTGTATAAAAATTCAATAATATGATAGAATAGTAATGAATAAAAATGACAATAACAAGGGCGGCGGGGTTGGTTTAGTAATTAAATAATATAATTAGCTGATTGTTTTACTTCTTCAAAGCAATACCTAAGAAAACTAAATGCGACCCTATTTATTAAATCATTTGCATTTTATAGCAAAAAAAATTATAATTATGAGGTCTAGCTATAAATTATTCATATGTAAAAATGTGGGAAAATGGAGTTGAAAATTAAATGGCCACAGTTGTTGTAAAAAAGGACGGGGAGGATATTGATCAAGTTTTACGCAGATTAAAAAAAGCTTCTTCTCAAGTTAGAAAAGAGCAAGAAAAACGTAAACACTTCCTTTCTCCCAGAGAAAAACGTTTATTTAAAAGAGCACAAAATCGTAAATTTTTTCGTTAATAATTAACGAGATTTTTTTATTTTTTACAAGGAAAAAAATATTAGATAAGTAAAAGTAATAACAGGGATTAAATGTTGTATCCATTAGTGTGTGTATATATGACAAGAGCAAAAAAATGATTGTGCTGTTGCTCGTTTAGCAATGTTAATTAAGTATTATCACAAGCAACGAATTCCATTAGAAACTTTAAAACAAGAAGCATCATTTCAATGAGAATATTAAAGTATTAAAATATTGAAAATGGTAGCATGTTCACAGGGAGTAATTGAACTTTCCAAAAAATTTAATCATTTCTTCATTCATAAAATCATTAAATTCTTTACTTGTTCCCATTATTCATTTAGTATCGATTGCTGTTAACACACAAATTGGATAGGTTACAATAAATTGGATCATATTTATGTGGACTTTTAAAATAAGATAAAATTATATAAGAAAACAGGAATATAAAAACGGGAAATAAAACCTCATACTCTGAAGAATTTAAAAAACAAATTGTCATGCTATACAAAAATGGCAAAAGTGTTATTAATTTAGGGAAAGAATATAATTTACCAAAACCAACTATTTATAGTTGAGTTAAAAATTATAATAATTCTGGTTCTTTTAAAGCAAAAGATAATCAAAGTAATGAAGAAAATGAATTAATTTACTTACGAAAAGAATTAAAACAATTACGAATGGAAAACGATATTTTAAAGCAAGTGGCACTGATAATGGCCAAAAAATAACAATAATTAATAACAACAAAAACAAATATTCATTGAGGAAAATATGTAAGATTTTGGATTTATCAAAATCAACGCATTTTTATCAAACTAATAAATGCACTAACAAGCAAGTTAATAATTATGAACAAAAAAGTTATCAGCGCGTTTAATGAAAAGTCACAAAATTTATGGGGCTCGTAAAATTAAAACTGTTTTAATAAGAAAAGATATCATCTTATCGCGGCGAAAAATCAGATGCATTATGATCAAAAATAATTTGGTTTCTGAATACAAATACACCAAATTAAAATATCGTAATCACAAAATAACAGTTAATAATGCCCAAATTAGTAATGTTTTAAATCGTGAATTTAATGACAAAAAACCTAATGAAGTTGTTGTTAGTGATTTAACATATATGCAAGTTGATGGGAAATGATACTATATATTTGTTTATTAATTGACTTGTTTAATCACAAAGTAATCGGCTATAATGCTGGGCTAAACAAAACCGCCGAACTAGTTCAACAAGCTTTTCATAAAATAACACGATCATTAAAGCAAATAATTTTATTTCATACCGATCACGGTAATGAGTTCAAAAATAAAATCATTGATGAAATTTTAATAACCTTTAATATTAAAAGATCATTAAACAATAAAGGTTGTCCTTATGATAATGCTGTAACTGAAACAACTTACAAAACCTTTAAAACGGAATTTATTAAGGGTAAAAAATTTGAAAATTTAACACAATTAAAATGCGAACTATTTGATTTTGTTAATTGATACAACAATATTCGAATTCACGGTAGCTTAAATTATTTAACACCCGTTGAATTTAGAAAATGGCGGTCTACATAAAAAGTGTCATAAAAAGGGTTGCCGTTCCAAACTTTATAAAACATATCGCCAATCAAACTAGCCATTTTTTCTAAGTTTTCCATTTTTTAAACTCCTTTAATTATTTTTCTTATTCAGATTATTTTTTAACTTAGTAAGTATCTTGCTGAATTTTTCCATTTTTAAATATTCTAATGATTAAAAATCCATTACATTATCATTTCAAAATTTATGTTGATAATTATATCATTCAAAGCACAATTACTTAATTCACGCAAGAATGATAAATATTTATTATAGTAAAAGTTTAAGATTAACATCAGAATTTTCAATTTAAAGAAATAAATATTTAATTCCAGAATGCTACGATACTTGATTTTGCGACCTTTTTTATCATTTTTAGCATTAATTAAAGTTATAATCGTCATTGCCCTGCTCGTATTCGTTTTCGTTTACCGATTTAAAAGTGCCGGGGCGCATAAAGTTTTGTTAGGTAGGGAAAGGTTTAAATAATTTTTAATGACAAGCAACGACAATTTAATTATCATTTTATTTAGAAAATAAATAATAAGACAAAATATTTAATATCAACAAACATAATCTCAATAAAAGATTATAAAAACTAAGGAAAAAGCTTATAAAAATAACATTAAAATAAGTTTTTACAACAAAAATCATGCATAAGAAATATATAATTAATTTGCATATTAAAATAATTTATAGTAAATGATTATTTTTTCTTTCTCTAAAAATACCTAAGAAAAATAAACGCGACCGTTGCTAGTTCAAATTCAAGTAATTCATCACAAAATCCACAAATTACATGAGAAGGCATAGAAGATTCTTTCTTTCAACTATCTAATATGGGTACTCCCCATGAACAAAACACTCCAATTATTGCCGCTTTTTTAATTCGTATTATTTTAGCAACATCTGAAAGCTTAAGATTTAGGCAAGTACAAAACTTAATTATTAATAATGTTAATCATCAAGGAGTGCCCGGAACTTCAGTTTATTGAAATAATTTTATCGAAATCATAAAAAATTGATTAAAATGAACAAAATAAGCAATTACTTATCTATTAACAAATGGTAACTTAGTTAATTTTCCTGTAATTCAAGATATTTTAATTTTTAATTCTTTAATTAATGATAATTTTAAGTCTTGTAATAGTAAAAAAACTCATGATTTAAATAATAATGATGAATATTGTTTCAACACCCCAGAAAAAGTTTTATATTTTAGAAAAGATCATGGAGTTTTACAACATCATTATGAATATCAAGTAATAGGGGGAGAATGAGAATTTTATGATTTTTCTGAAGTTGAATTAGGTGATATTGACCCATTAAATTATAATGAAATTGAATTTTTTGGCGAACAATTAAGTAAGGTTAGTTTAGGCAATGATAAATATTTTGGGAAAAATATAAATAATATTAATCTGAGCAAAAAATTTAAAAATTATGTTTTTAATATTAATATAAGAGACTTTTCTAAAGAAAAATACGCAGAAGTTGCAAAAATTTATTTGAATAAAAATGATTATAATGAATGTGAATATTCTGGTATAGCATGAATGTGCCATACACAAAAAGTTGGTATAACATTTTATAGAAGTCAAGAAACAAAAAAAATGATATATTCAAATAATATCTACATGTATTAATTAGTTCTGGAAGCACTTATTCCGGTGGCGCTATTTGAATATTGCTTGGTAATGGAATAAAACTTAGTTAGTTATAATAAAAATTGAACCTGTCCAAAATTCTGTATCTTGATAATTCATTCTGAATTATATTTAAAAGAAGGAGAACAGAAAATGACAAAAAAAGTAAAAAAGAATCTGATGTAATTGATAAAGTTGTTAATTATTTTTTAAAAGCAAAATTTGAAAACAGAGTAAATTTAAGTTAATTACTTAGATACACAGTTAATTTTACAGTTTCTTCAATATTTATTAGTTATCTTTTGTATTTTACAACTTTTAAATTTTTTAAAAGTTTTTGTAATGTTTGAAATGGTGATTTATTTTGTAATGACGAGTGATGGCGTTCAAAATTATAAAAGTAATAATATTTGTTTAAATAATGTTGAAGTTCGTTTTGATTTATTTTTTTATCCTTAGAATAAAATAATTTGGTATAATGTTAACGAAATCGCTCGATTTTACCGTTACTCTGCGGCGAACGGATTGGTGTGGTTTCATGGACAATCCCGTTCCTCGAAAGAAAGGTTGTAAAAGGCCTTTCTTTTACTTTGTATGATTTTTTATTACTTCAATTAGTAGTAGTAAATTCAGGAGCATTTATCAGTACGAAGGCGTTTAATTGTTGTGCCAAATTCGCCAAAATCTTTCATTGCTCTTTGTAAGGCATTAATCGCATTGTTAGTTCCTAAGCTATCATAAACATAACCAAATAATATCCGTGTTATTTCGTCAATGAAATCATAAATATAATATTTTTTATCAACCGGAAAATTTGATGTGGTAATGATTTTGGCATCTATTTTTAAAAGACCGATATCAGATACTTCATCTTCATAACGCTTAAAATGGCGTTTAGTTTGTTTGATTTGTTGTTTTAATTCTTTTCAATGAGAGCCAGATTTAATTCAGCGATAAAAAGTTTTGATGTTTTTAGGAACTTCTGAATTTTTAATATCGTGAAAACCCATTTTTAAATTGTTAAATAAAGAACACATTCCGCCGGCTTGAAGATTTTTGTAATCAAAATACAAATCACATACTTTTTCACGAGAATTTAAACTATATTAATAATTAAGATTTTGTGGTTTTGTAGTTTTAAACAATAACAAATCTAAATTGTCAGAATAATAAGCGGTCATAATTTTTTCTGCCCAGCGATAAAAAGTTTTTGTTGCATTCTTAAAATATTTTTTAATAAGTTTTGTTAAAGTAATTTCTTCAATATAGAAATAAGTACATAAATTTAAATATGCAGCAATAGTAATGCGTTTTTTAGTTTTATAGTAATAAGGATTACGGCAATTAGTACTTAGTCAACTTTGGATTTTTGCTTTTAAATCCGCTAAATCAGCTTGATAAATAATATATTTCATTTTTTAAAACTCCTTAAATTAAGAAAATCGTATTTTTTTAATACAATTTTCAAGAATGGTTATTAAAACTAAATTAATGAGGCACAACGGCGAAAAACGATATTATATTTCATCTCTGTGAATAATTTTGATTAGAAAATGTAATTTTAACATCAACAAGTTTATCAATATTATATCTCTCATAATAAGAGCCACCAGGAACATTACCCTTAATAACTTTTGTTGCATTAGATTTATAAAAGTCTTGAACCTCTTTTTTAGTTGAAGAATCATCATATCTAAAACCATATTCAAAACCTTCAAAACCGGAATTAGGGACAATAATATCGGGGGGCAATTGATTTTTAACATTGCTAATATCTATAGCGGTTGAATTAAAACTATTAACTATCGTTAAATAACTATTTGAAATCTCAGAAAATGATAAATCATATTTTTTAAAATTACTGCTAGTTTTATTACATCCCGAAATAAGCATTACACATACTAAATTTAAAGCTGATAAAAATTTTCGCATAAAGAAAAATCCTCCTTTCAAAGAAATTATATTATAAAAAATAATGACAATATTTAAAAGAACTTTTTTAATAGCATTAGTAAAGTGCTAATGGCACTACAAATTCAAATAACATCTGAAATGCCGGAATAACTTTAAACACCGGAAAGGCGATTTTGGTAAAATTAATCTAATCGTTTTTTTTATCAATATCCGCACCGCAGCAAGGGAGCGAATTAAAAGATTAATCCCCAAAAGACCCAAGCAATCAATTCAACATACTAACAGAAGCGTGCTGAATACCACAAGATACGGCACTAAATAAACCTCAATAAGAACAGAGAGTTAGGGTAGGGGTAGGAATTAAATCATCCATATTTCCACTTATTCCATCACCAATAAAAGCTGTTGAATTCAAAATGTTAAAATCGTATAAAAAATAATGATATTCGGCGCTTTCACTTTTCTTTTTATATAGTGAAAAAGTTGGTGTAAAAATATTAATCACATACAATTACATCGACTTTAGCATTATAAAAATGCAGTTTATTGCTAGTAGCATTCCATAATTGGTTATCATATGACTTTTAACACATTAAAATCTATTTGATAAGAACTTTTACTAGTATTAAAACCATTGGTAATTTGTTTATCTTTAACAAAGAAATAAGAACGAAAAATCATATTCTTACTATTTCCGATTGTTGAACCAAAATTAATTAAATATTGTTTGGGATAAAAAGTAATTAAAGAACGATAGAAAAAACCCATTTGTAAAACATTTTTAGGAATTTGTTGTGTTCCTTTATAATCTAATTCTACATAAGTAGAGGCATCCATATCAAAACTCGCATAAAAGAATTGTACAAAAAACCACCTAAAACTTTATAAATTTTACTAAATAAATCATCAATAAAACTAATAGTTAAATCTTTTTGATAATAAAGTATAAAATCTTTAAAATCAGTCTTTAATTTATCATCATAGCGTAAAAAACGGAAAGTATTACCATAATAATTAATTTGTCAAAAAAAGGTATTAATAAAATCTATTTCAAAACTTGTTACTGACCCAAATTTTAAAATTGATTTACCATTTTCTAAAAATTCATTATAACCCACAATGCTACCATTCTCAGTTTTTATAGTAATAACATCACCAAAACTGGAAAAAGGAAAGTTCTTCAAAAATAACTTTTTCCATCATATCAGGTTCGGGATATGAATTTTTACGACTTAAACCAAATTTACTATTCTGTTTAAAGCCATTTGACTTAATTAATATTTCATTCATATATTTAAAATTATCATCAAAGAAATTAAAAACTGGAACTCAATATAAATAAATATAATTAAATTTATCAAAATCTCGTCGTTGTATCATTAGGTAATCAAGTTTATCTTGAAACTGATTATATTGATATTCACCATCATTTTTAGTTATTTCGGTAGGTAATGGTTGCTCGTTTTCTTTTTCTGGTAAAGAGGGCATTTCGGCATAGAAAGAAGTTATACTATAAGATAATCCTATTTATTTGGTAAATGTTATCTTAACCTTAATTATTTCAGAAATTTCATAACCAAAATCTGAATCTAAATAACTAAAATCATCATAATTTTTTTTAACACCATTATTTTTATAAAAATTAATTCAATCTTTATTTTTATTTCCAAGAGATAAGCTAAAAATGCGAGTTCGTTTAATTTCAAGGGGCAAATCTATGTTATCTTGAAATTTAATTTTAGCACCACCACCAATTTTACTAGAAATTAAAAAACTATTATAAATACTAGAAAACTCCAACTCACAACTTTTACCGCATTAACTAGGATTAGTGGTTTGTTTTTCTTGTTTCATAAAAAATTGTTCCATATTAGGTTTTGGTGGTTGTTTTGTATCAAAGAGCGCCCCTAACGGCACCAAACTAATAAACATTATATAATTTAAATCAAGAAATAATCTTATGCATCTCATCCATCACATCTTAAAACTCTTTTTTATCGCTTTAAAAGCATCAGAAAATTTATACTGTTGATTGTTGCGGACATTCACAGTTAACAACTTGTATTTGATGCTTTCTAAAAATTTTATTAAAGTAATAACCCCTAATAATTAACTTAATACCAGTTATTAAGAAATAAATAATTAATAATCAAATACAAACATTAAAAAATACACTTTGAAAATTTAATGGTATAAAATCTTTAAAAAATTTATCCCCTTTAATTTGAAGGACCGTTAAAAATATTAAAATTATAATAACAACACTATGGAGTATAATAAAAAAATGTATAAAACCTAAAACGCTTTTAAATCATTTAATACCTAATATTTTCTTTAATTTTTTCATTTTTTAACTCCTTAAAATTAAATATATTGTTGATAAAATACAAAGCGTTCCTAAAATTTGGAAAATTGGATGTTGAGAAAATAACCTTATCATTGGTTTAAACAAATTTAAAATTTTAATATTTTTTGATAAAACATTATTTAAAATATTCTAAACCATCACGAACATATGCTCATAAACCTAAAAAATCACCTAAAGTAAAAATAGAAAAAACAGCAACAAGAATAAATAATATTATTAATTTAAACACATTTATTTACTCCTTTGATTTCACGATTTAAAATTTTTATTTTATCTAACTGTGGTAATTTGACCGCTTTTTTGTGGTGAAAATTACCAATTTGTTTATTTACTCCTCAATTAGCAATTGATTTTTGGTATTTTTTACGAAAACCAACTTTTGGTCGTTCGATATGAATACCTAAAATGCTACCAATTACAAGATTTATCACAAGCATAATTAGCGGAAAAATAATAATGCGAATATTTGTTCCGGGAATGATTAAAGTTCAAATTAAATCAAAAGCTTTATAAAATATATCGCCAATCAAGCTAGCCATTTTTTCTAAGTTTTCCATTTTTTAAACTCTTTTACTTATTTTTCTTCTTTAGATTATTTTTTAACTTAGTAAGTATCTTGCTAAATTTTTCCATTTTTAAATATTCTAATGCTTCAATATCCATTACATTATCATTTCAAAATTTATGTTGATAATTATCATTCAAAGCACGATTATTTAATTCGCGCAAGAATGATAAATATTTATTATCATAAAGATTTAAAATTGACATCGGAATTTTCAATTTAAAGAAATAAATGTCTAATTCCGGAATGCTACGATACTTGATTTTGCGACCTTTTTTATCATTTTTAGCATTAATCAGAGTTAATCGTCATTGTTCATATTCGCTTACCGATTTAAAAGTACCATAAACAACTTGTAAATAGGGTCGAAAGATACTAATTATCTTCTTTCTAATACCAACAATTATTGAATTCACAATATCACGAATTTTAACTCATATATGTTCGGCTCGTTGTCCGCTCGCTAATACAATATGGGTAAATTGTCGAGCCGAAGCAAAATATTCTTGTAAACCTCGAGCTACCCGCTACCCTATCATTTTCTTTATAGTCAGTTCAGTTCCTTCTAAAAATAAGTTAGTTTCATCTCATAACAGCAAATGCTTTTCTTCTAATATCGGATAATTATAATCTAATAAAGACATATGCCCTAATGAAAGCATTTGTTTATCTGTAATCGGAAAAGTAGAAATCGTTTTTCAACCGCTTAATAAGTAAGAAGCTAAAACCATTAAAGCAGTTTTTCCAGTGCCCAAAGCACCAATTACTAAATTTAACGGCGAATTTAATAAAAAATTAATAAAACTACGACAAGCAAAAAAATGAGAAATTTTAGTATATAAAGCATACAAAGCAGTTAATAAATAAATAATATCAAATAACATTCGTCAACTCTGAGGATTGGATTATAATAATGCAAAATCGCACCACAGAATAGAATCACGCAATAATAAATAAAGTGCGATTTAAAGCCACAAAATCATATAATCTTAAATTTATTTTTTTAAACAATAGCATCACTTAAATCACACTTTCTTTATTTCTATTACTATCTGCCGGGCATTAATTTTTCAAACATTTTGAAAGCGATTAAAAATAAACCAATAATCACACCAAGCAAGAAAACTCAATATGTAGCAAAGAAATTAACGAAATTTGGCATATTACCACCAATAATATCAGTTCGAATATTACCAAACGCTTTAATTAATGCTTTTCATAAGTTAGTAACCGCTTGTTCACCAGTAATTGCTATTGGTGGTGTTGTTGCTCCATTAAGAAAAATTCTAAACATATAATCACCCCCCCTTTTTTTTTCTAAACAAAATATGATTTAACCTTATAAAATAAAATAACCATAAATAAGACAATGAATACTAATACCATTCAAAAGGCAATATTTGCTATTAAAAGTCAAAGTAGTTCTTTGGTTAAATCAATTTTTTTGCCAGAAACTCACAACGGAATAACTGTAATTTGAATAAATAAATCCCAAAAATACAATTTTGTCATTTCTCAATCTAAATATTTTCAAGCAACTAAAAACATAATAATTACCGCTTAAAAGGTCAAAAGATTAGAAAAATAATGGCTGAGAACAGCATTACAATTATTAAAATTGAAAACAAAAATACAACTTGGGGTGGGTAAATCGGCATTTGGATAAATTAATTCAATTAACTCAATAATTATTTTTTTAAACATTTTCTAAAACCTACTTTTTAATTTCTTTTTTTATCTTGTTCTAACAAATTTCGTTTAAACTTTGCAATAAATATTCGTTGTGAATAAGTAAAATCTTTTGGAAACTGTTTTGCTTCACTACCATATTTCTTTTTATCTTTAAAAAACCGATAAATATTAACCGCAATATAGTGTGCTAGTAATAATGTTAAAATTGTAAAAAATACTAATCCAAATATACTCATCTTTCTTTTCTTCTTAATTTTCTAATCTTTTAATATGCAATATCAACACAAAGTCAATTATCACCAACTAAATCAGTTCTAACAAATTCAACTGCAGATTTAGACGCTCAAAATTTTTGTTCTAATCCAGTTTTTTTATTAATAGAATATATAAGCTTTCGACAATAATTTTTAGGTGGTTTATCCACACTAACTCACATTTTCATTTCTAAAACTCCAAAACTATTTTTTTACTACACCAAATCAAAAAAATTGCAATAACTTAGTTAAATAACTAAACTCATCCATAACTAGCGGGCGGGGGGCATGGAGCATACGCTTTCCGCACCGCCCCACCACTATAAACATCAACCAAGATGTTTTTTTTATTTACCTTTATTCTTAAGGCGCCTTAAAATAGCTTTAAAATTAATTTTTAAAATAATCAAAACTTACAACCTTTTTATCATGTTCTTTTTCAGAAACAAAAAAATTTAACAATTCTTGTCCTATAATCAAATTAGACTCCCGCCCTTTCTTATTAACTGAAACCAACTGATACTCACCATTTCTAATTATTTCAATACAAATAGAATTTTCATATTTTTCTTTATAAACAAATCGCTTTGAAAATCAGATACCAATAGGATTACTAAATCACGGAATTTCTGGTGCTTTAATAAAAATTGCGTTTTGTGTTTCTTTTAAAAGATATTTTTTAGTATTTAAAAAAATATTTTCAATATTTCTTACACACATACCTTCCTTACAAATATATTTAGTTATATTAAACTAAGTTATATTTAGCTTAGTTATCTAACTAAGTTAAATATTTATTTTTTTAAACATTTATATTTAACAAAATTTGTTAGTAAACTTCGTTTACTAATTAACTTAGTTTATTACTACTATCAAGGCACAAAAAAATACAAGGCATAACTAAAAATAATAAATATTAATTTAATCTTATATTTCTTGTAATAAATAAATGAGCTCGTATTTATTTATTAATTAACGGCAAACTTGTAAAAACCAAAATCTTGTCATATGTATATGATTTCTACAAATTTTATTATTTTCATTATTGCTTCGTTTTTGTCTTTTATAATTTATGTTTTCTAATTTAGTTTTTTGTTCTTTTTTTTCATAAGAGCCATTGGCTATTTATTAGCAACGATTCCGGCCATTCCATCCATTCGACCACTTGATATTGTTGTTGTACTTAATAAACTAAGTTAAGTAATTTTTTCATATTAATTAAATCCTTTTCGTGAATTTTTACTAATTAATAAAATTTATCAAACAATCAAAATCCTTTCTCAAATTTGTACAGTCTAATTAACACAAATTAGTTATAAACTATCAAATAAAAATTTCTATCATTTTTTCAAAATATTGAATACTAATTATAGAAAAACATTTATCTTTAAAAAAATAACTAATCAAAATTTAACTTTGTTAAAATTTCTCTACCAAGAAAGGTGATTTTTTATGTTAGAAATTAATAATAATGTAAAAACCTTAGAAAATAAGTATTGATTAAACTTATTTACAACTCATAAAAATATGTATACCAATAAATGCGGGCTGGATAGGCTACAATAAGTTGGACCATAATTATTATATAGACTTCGAAATTATTAAGAAAGAAGGAATATAAAAATGGGAAATAAAACCTCATACTCTGAAGAATTTAAAAAACAAATTGTCATGCTATACAAAAATGGCAAAAGTGTTATTAATTTAGGGAAAGAATATAATTTACCAAAACCAACTATTTATAGTTGAGTTAAAAATTATAATAATTCTGGTTCATTTAAAGCAAAAGACAATTGCATACTAGAAGAAAATGAAATAATAACTTTACGAAAAGAACTTAAAGACTTGAAAATGGAAAATGACATTTTAAAGCAAGCCGCACTGATAATGGCCAAAAAATAACAATAATTAATAGCAATAAGAAAAAATATTCAATAAGAAAAATGTGTAAATTATTAAATATTTCAAAATCCAATTACTATTATCAAATTAATAAATACACAAGGAAAATAGTGAATAATTATAATCAAGAAATTATCAGTGCATTTAACGAAAGCCGCCAAGTCTATGGAGCCCGAAAAATCAAAGTAGTATTAGTTCATAAAAGTATTAACCTATCTAGACGCAAAATTAGAAACATTATGAAAAACAATAATTTGATATCAAAGTACACAAAAACAAGACTTAAATGCAAAAATATTCAAGTAAATAATGATCCAGTAAATAACATTGTAAACCGAGACTTTAATAATAGAAAAATAAATGAAACTATCGTTAGTGACTTAACTTATATAAAAGTGGGTTTTAAATGATTTTATGTATGTCTCCTAATTGATTTGTATAATCGCGAGATTGTTGGTTATAGTTCCGGACCAAATAAAAATACGGAGTTGGTTTATCAAGCTATTATGCGAATTACTAGACCATTATCAAAAATTGAAATATTTCATACCGACCGAGGTAATGAGTTTAAAAATAATATAATTGATCAATTATTATCTACATTTAAAATTCAAAGATCATTGAGTGCGAAGGGTTGTCCATATGATAATGCAGTTGCTGAAGCAACTTATAAAGTTTTTAAAACAGAATTTATTAATGGTAGAAAATTCAATGATCTTGCGCAATTAGAACTTGAATTATTTGATTACATTAATTGATACAATAATCTTAGAATACATGGCAGTTTAAATTATTTATCTCCAGTTACTTTTAGAAAACAAATGTCTATATAAAAATTGTCCTAAAAAGGGTTGCCAATCCAAAAAAATATTAGTTAAAATTAAAAAAAATTTAATAAAATTAATAATTTTTTATTGTGTAAAAATTCAATAATATGATAAAATGATGATGAATAAAAATGACAATAACGAGAAAGGCAGGGTTAGTTTAGTAATTAAATAATATAATTAGCTGATTGTTTTGCTTCTTCAAAGCAATACCTAAGAAAACTAAACGCGATCCTTTTAAAAAAACTTTTTGTTTTTGTCATAAGTCTGTGGTATAATACACAGATTACTGCCAATACTAGCGATGCTTTTCATTTAGAAGTTAATGAAGAACATTATTTAAAAAATAATATGTTAAATGGTGACAGTAAAATTCTTTGAATTACAATACCACCGAGATTTTAAAAAGATATTTACTATTTAGGAAGTGATGAAAAAATGATTGATACAGTAATTAAACCTAATATTTTAGAATTACGAAATATTACGAAAGATTTTTCTGGTGAAGTAGTTTTAAAAGGAATTAGTTTAAATATTAAAGCTGGTGAATTTATTACTTTATTGGGACCAAGTGGTTGTGGAAAAACTACTACTTTAAGAATTATTGGTGGTTTTGATGACCCTAATAGTGGTGAAATTCTTTTTGAAAGTCAGAATATGCTTCGGGTACCAGTTCATAAACGAAAAATTAATACAATTTTTCAAAATTATGCGTTGTTTCCACATTTGAATGTTTATGAAAATGTTGCTTATGGTTTAAAAATTAAAAAATTAAAAATTGATGTTATTAAAAACGCAGTTTTAGAAGCATTGGAATTAGTTAATTTAGTTGATTTTCAAGATAAAGATATTGATGAGTTATCTGGTGGCCAAAAACAACGCATAGCAATTGCGAGAGCATTAGTTAATAAACCTAAAGTTTTATTATTAGATGAACCATTAGCGGCTTTAGATTTAAAATTAAGACAACAAATGCAGTTAGAATTAAAACGATTACAAAATGATTTAGATATTACTTTTATTTTAGTAACTCATGATCAAGAAGAAGCATTTACGATGTCTGATCGGATTGTTGTTATGAATGAAGGCCAAATTCAACAAGTAGGAAGTCCAGAAAATATTTATAATGAACCAGAAAATAAATGAACAGCTAAATTTGTTGGAGCATCAAATATTATTGAGAATGCAGTATTTGTTCATGATAATTTAGTTCATTTTGATGATCGTGATTTTCGTTGTTTAGATAAAGGATATGGTACTAATGAAACTAATATTGATATTGTAATTCGTCCGGAAGATATTGATATTGTTGATGAAAATAGTGGATATTTTCGTGGTACCGTTAAGAGTGTAACTTTTAAAGGTGTTTATTGAGAAATTGTTATTGTAACTAGAAGACGAAATTTTCTTGTGCATTCAACAGATACAGTTATTGTTGGTAAAAAAGTTGGTCTTAAGTGGTCAGTAGAAGACATTCATGTAATGTGAAAAGAGGTTGAATAAGATGAAAAAAAATAAAGATAAAAATAACTTTTTTAGTCGGATAACACATAATGTCAAAATTCGTTTTCAATGATTACAAAAAAATTTAAAAAAAAATTTACAAAATATTAAGGAAAATCGTTTTATTAAAAAAAGTACTAATAGTTGGGTTCCATTAATGATTCCTTATGTTATTTTAATGATATTATTAATTGTTGCGCCACTTTTTATTCTCTTATTATATTCGCTAATTAGTCCTACTAATGATATTTTAATTTTTGATTTTACAATAAATAATTTTAAAAGTTTTTTTTATGAGCAATCATTTTTGGCATCATTAGGTCGTTCACTATTATATGCAACTGTTGCGACTTTTTTTGCCATTCTTATTGGTTATCCAGTAGCATATTTAATGGCTTTTTCAAAGTCAAAATTAGTATCAAAAAATATTTGAATATTAGTAACATTGCCAATTTGAATTAATATGTTAGTAAAAACTATTGGCTTAAAAACAATGTTTGATTTAATTGAAAGAATAACTAATGTGTATTTACTAGGAACACCAATAGCAATCGTTATTGGAATGATTTATATGTTTATTCCTTTTGTTATTATTCCTATATTTAATAGTTTGGATAAAATGGATCGTAGTTGAATTGAAGCGAGCAAAGATTTAGGTGCTAGTTCTTATCAAACATTTTGAAGAATTACTTTTCGTTATTCAATGTCAGGAATTATTACCGGAATTATTTTTATGTTATTACAAGCGGCAACAAGTTTAATTGTTGTTAAGTATATGGGACAAGAAAAAATTACTTTAATATCTTCTATTATTGAAGCATATTTTTTTCAAGGTGCTAATTTTGGTTTATCAACCGCAATTTCAGTATTTTTAGGATTTATAATTTTATTATTAGTTATTGTGTTGCGCTTATTAGGAAAAAAAATTTATGGTAAGGTAGGAACAAAATAATGATTAAAAAAATCTTTAAAAGTTCTTATTTACTTTTAGTATTATTATTTATTTATGTTCCAATTAGTATTTTAATTTTTTATTCTTTTAATAATGAACGAAGTTTAACGCATTTTAATGGTAATTTTTCATTAACTTGATATGAAAAATTTTTTCAAGATCGGTTGTTTGTTGAATCAATTATTTCTAGTTTGTTAGTAGCGGTTATTTCAACAATTGTTTCAGTTATTATTGGAACTTTAGCTGCCATTGGCATTAGTAAAGCTAAAAAAATAACGCAATCGTTAACATTAAATATTTCTAATATTCCCTTAATTAATGCTGATGTTGTTACTGCGGTATCGTTAATGATGTTATTTATGGCTTTGGGTTTTAACTTTGGTCTTTTTAGTTTAATTTTAGGGCATATTTCTTTTAATATTCCTTATGCAATTATTACGGTTTTACCAAGATTAAAAAGAGTTCACCCATCAATTATTGAAGCATCATTGGATTTAGGTGCTAGTCCGAGATATACTTTAAGAAAAGTTATTTTACCTTTAATTTGACCAGCTATTGTTGCTGCTAGTGTTATTTCTTTTGCCATGTCGTTTGATGATTTTATTATTTCTTATTTTACTGGTGGCAATGTAACTAATGTTGCCACATATATTTATACTTTAAAACGATTAACGCCAGTTGTTAATGCTTTTGGCACAATATTAATTTCAATTGTTGCAATTTTAGTTTTAAGTTGAAATTGTTATACCATTGTTAGTAAGCAGATTAAGTCGCGAAATCATAAAATTTTAACAGAAAAATATCGGGATAAAATTATTATTAATAGTGAAAGAAAATTATTGCAGTTATATTTGCAGTTAAATAATCTTAATCTTGTAAAAAATCTTAATATTTTAAAATTAAAACGAAAAATTTTTCATTTAGAAATTAAAGTAGATAAAGAAAAGTTATGAATTAAATCTAAAAAAGCACAAATTATTCGTCGCGATAAACGACAAGAACGAATTAGTGAGAAAAGAAGAGAGAAATATTATTGATTAGTTTGTTGACCTTGACGAGCAATTATTATTATGACATTAAGTTTTACATCATTAGGAGCTTTAACATTCGTTTATGTACAAAATAACCTTTATGATTTTAAATTAGGAATTTGAGGAGAATATATTAATAGTTCGGTTGTGAAAAAATTTGAAACAGCATATAACATTAAGATGAAAGTAGAAACTTATGATAAGAATGAAGTTTTATATAATAAAATGTTTACTACCGATTATGATGTTATTGTTCCTTCTGATTATATGGCTTCAAGACTTATTGTTGAAGATAAGGTTGAAAAATTGGATTGAAGTCGCTTAATGCCAATTGACAATGCTCAGGTTTCTAGTGGTAATAGTTGTTCAGATTTAGATGGTACAAAGCCGGCAGATAATTTGTGAACTTATCTTGATTGTGGCATTAAAAAAGTAATTTCTGTTCCTGGTTATAAAACAGAAAAGGGATTATTAAGTGATTATGCTGTTCCTTATTTTTGAGGTGATTTAACAATATTATTGAACTTTGAAAAACCAGAAACTAAAAACTGATTAATCAAAAAAGGTGTTGAAATTTTAACTACTAATGATGAAAAAAAAGAAGAATATTTAAATCCGACAACAGTATCATGAGAATTGATATGACAAGCTGCCCGAGAAGGCAAAAATGTTTTTGCATTAAGTGATTTTCGTAGTTTATATGGTTTAGCATTTCAAAGAATTAATCAAACAGTTAATCCTGAGAGAAAAGAAGATGTTGAATTTGCAACAAAATTATTAAAGGAATTAATTGTTAATTACAAGAATAATGTTACTTTACAAAGTGATGAAATTGTTAATAGTCTTTCAGCGCCATATGATCCGAATTCTAGTCGTTTGTTTGATATTGCTGTAATGTATAATGGTGATGCTGTCGCTTCGTTTTATGATAAAAATCAAAATATTCGTGATCGTAATTTTAAAAGTGTTAGGCCGCGAAAAGCAATTCCAAAGATTGATACAACAACAGGAATATCTAATATGGATGTTTTAACACCGCAAGGAACAAATGTTTGAGCTGATGTTGCGATGATTACTAAACATAGTACTAATAAAGATTTAGCGTATAAATTTTTGCAATTTGTTTTACAAGATAAAGTACAAACGGAGTTATCTTTAGAATTTGGTTATAATATGTCTTTGTTTAAAGCAACACAAGATATTATTAATGATGAATATAAAACTGTTGATAGTATTTATTTACCAGTTGCTAATTTTATTAATGGTAAGTGAGTTACTGATATTCAAATTGCTGATGCTGGTTTTCAAAATAAATTTATTAAAGATATTACTGATTCCTATACTCGGATAATAAGTGCCGGTTTAGGTGGTTATTAGATATAAGGAATGATAACTAACAAGTTTGTCATTTTGGATTGGCAACCCTTTTTAGGACAATTTTTATATAGACATTTGTTTTCTAAAAGTAACTGGAGATAAATAATTTAAACTGCCATGTATTCTAAGATTATTGTATCAATTAATGTAATCAAATAATTCAAATTCTAATTGTGCAAGATCATTGAATTTTCTACCATTAATAAATTCTGTTTTAAAAACTTTATAAGTTGCTTCAGCAACTGCATTATCATATGGACAACCCTTCGCACTCAATGATCTTTGAATTTTAAATGTAGATAATAATTGATCAATTATATTATTTTTAAACTCATTACCTCGGTCGGTATGAAATATTTCAATTTTTGATAATGGTCTAGTAATTCGCATAATAGCTTGATAAACCAACTCCGTATTTTTATTTGGCCCGGAACTATAACCAACAATCTCGCGATTATACAAATCAATTAGGAGACATACATAAAATCATTTAAAACCCACTTTTATATAAGTTAAGTCACTAACGATAATTTCATTTATTTTTCTATTATTAAAGTCTCGGTTTACAATGTTATTTACTGGATCATTATTTACTTGAATATTTTTGCATTTAAGTCTTGTTTTTGTGTATTTTAATATCAAATTATTGTTTTTTATAATATTTCTAATTTTGTGTCTAGATAGGTTAATACTTTTATGAGCTAATACTACTTTGATTTTTCGAGCTCCATAGACTTGGCGGCTTTCGTTAAATGCACTGATAATTTCTTGATTATAATTATTCACTATTTTCCTTGTGTATTTATTAATTTGATAATAGTAATTGGATTTTGAAATATTTAATAATTTACACATTTTTCTTATCGAATATTTTTTCTTATTGCTATTAATTATTGTTATTTTTTGGCCATTATCAGTGCGGCTTGCTTTAAAATGTCATTTTCCATTTTTAAGTCTTTAAGTTCTTTTCGTAAAGTTATTATTTCATTTTCTTCTAGTATGCAATTGTCTTTTGCTTTAAATGAACCAGAATTATTATAATTTTTAACTCAACTATAAATAGTTGGTTTTGGTAAATTATATTCTTTCCCTAAATTAATAACACTTTTGCCATTTTTGTATAGCATGACAATTTGTTTTTTAAATTCTTCAGAGTATGAGGTTTTATTTCCCATTTTTATATTCCTTCTTTCTTAATAATTTCGAAGTCTATATAATAATTATGGTCCAACTTATTGTAGCCTATTCATTGTAGTTTTATAATTAATGTGTAATAATATTTATTGTATATATGGCACTGTGGCCAAACTGGTTTAAGGCATTGGACTGCAACTCCTTGATTATCGGTTCGAATCCGGTCAGTGCCTCCATAAAATATTAAGTAAAATCACTTAACAGTGATTTTTTAATTAAACAATAGATAATAAACAATGATTTGTGATATTACTAATTAAAGTAATGAAATATGAAGGTTGCGTTAGTCGCGTTTAGTTTAGTTTTCTTAGGTATTTTTTAAAAAAGAAAAAATAATCATTTACTATGAATTATTTCAACATGCAAATTAAGTATATATTTCTTATGTGTGATTTTTGTTGTAAAAAATTATTTTAATGTTGTTTTTAGGACGCATAAAGTTTTGTTAGGTAGGCAAAAGATTTGAATAAGTATTAAGACAGTCAGCAATGATTGTCTTTTTATTTTATGAGGTGTTAAAATTTTGTTCTTTGAAAATTAAATACAAGTGAATTAATAATGTTGGTATGTATTAAAGCGCGATAAATTGTGGGTGGTCGCCATAACCAAAAGAAGTTTACCAGTTGATAGATAACATCCTATTAGCTATAGCAATTTGTTTCGTTTTGCAATAAAAAAATGAATGGGTGGATTTCCTAAAAATATACACGCTATTAAATTAGTTCCAAGGGCAGGATACGGATATTAAAGTGTAGAAATTTCTATATAGGGGCATGTTAAGTTTAAAATTATTAAAATCTTTATCTAATTAAAAAACAAAATTTAATAACAAAGCTTATTAAATACTTAAATCTGCGATATATAAGTGTTTAAAAAACCAAGTTAACTAAAACTTAGTTATATATAACTTAGTTTATCTATAAGAAAGATAATTTACTATGAAAAACATTGAAAACATTTTCTTAAATACTAAAAAATATCTTTTAAAAGAAACACAAAACGCAATGCTTATTAAAGCACCAAAAATTCCGTGATTTAATGAACAAATCGGCATTTGGTTTCCAAAGCGATTTGTTTATAAAGGAAAATATGAAAATTCGATTTGCATCGGAATAATAAAAGATAGTAAATATCAAATAATTTCAATTAATCAAAAAGAAAAAGAAACCAAATTAATTAAGGGGCAAGAATTATTAGGTTTTTTCATTGCTGAAAAAGAAAACAACAAAAAAGATATAAATTATAACTATTTTAAAGGAGTTTAAAAATGAATATTGCGATTGGAATAATATTTATTATCATTTGCATAATGCTATTGGTATATTTTGCTTATAAAGTTTATGCCAAAATAAAAATGCGAATTAAATATAAAAACACTATTAAAAATAATACTGGTAATTTCACAAAAGATGAAAAAGTATTTATTGCTCGCTTTGAAGAATGGGTTAAAGCTCCTAATTCAAAAGAAAATAATGAAAATAAAAAATAATGTTTTGAGAAATTATTATGGAATTCTTAAAACTGTTTGTTTCGATAGAAAAAATGCCTGCACAGGCTGCATTTATTGCCGGATTAATTATTACCATTACTTTTCTTTTCACACTAATTTCAATTATGTATTTACCAATAAAAATGATTTTTGGGCGATAAAAAATGACAATAAACTTAAAAGAATTTAATTGAGAATAAATTAAACAAACTTTCTGAAATTTATTTATTCAAATTATAACTATTCCGACTCATATTAGTGACGGTAAAGAAATTGATTTAACCAAAGCACCGCTTTGACTTTTAATAGCAAACATTGCTTTTTGATTCTTAACCGCGATTATGGTGTGATTTATTTTAATGCTACTTTGGAAAACCATATCAGTATTTAGATAGAAACAAAAGTAATGTCAAGAAATTACATTGTGATGCATTCCCAAAGAAATTCAAAATTAATTAGAAAAAAATATAATCGTGTTAAGGTTAATCGTGGTTTTAACAAATTTAAGAAAAAATTTGAATATAAATGATGAATGTTTTAAAGAGAAAGGGGGTGATTATATGATTGGAACTTTCTTAACAGAAGCACCAGCAGTAACAAAAATAACAGCTAGTGACGCAATGACTAAATTATGAAATACGATTATAACAGCATTTACTAAAATGTGAGAAATTATTGCTGTTAATATGCCACAAATCGGTAACTTCTTTGCTGACTACGGAATCTTAATTTTTCCATTTATTTTGGCAATATTCTTTATTTGTTTTAAAATGTTTGAAAAATTACTTGGCGCAGTCAGAGTCAGTCCGCTAACAAAAAAATAAAGTGAGGTGCAAGATGAAATTTTGCAAATGAATAATAGAAAAAAATAACCATTTTATTGAATTGAATCGCACCTCATTTCTAATTTTATGACATTGCGGAGCAATTTGATATATTTACAACGATTATTTTAAAAACATTACAAGCTATTTATTTTTAGCAGGTTGTATTTTAATTTTTCTTTTTAAAATCGGTAATTTAACACAAATTAACAAAGTTATTAATTTCTTAAAAAATTCACCATTAAATATTGTGATTGGTTGATTAGGAACTGGAAAAACCGCTTTTCTAGTATACGCATCAAAATTACTAAAAAAGAAGAAATATCACATCGCCTCAACCTTTCCATTACTAGAAACCCAAAAATTAAGTTTAGGTCATATGGGATTATTAGACTTTGATTATCCGGTGTTGCCAGACAAAACCTTACTGTTATGAGATGAAACCAATTTATTTTTAGAAGGAACGGATTGGGAAAAAAATAATACCAAAAACGAAGAAACCGGTATTCAAGAATATTTCGCTCTGGCACGACATTTCGGTCATATTGTGTTAGCTGGCGGTCAAAGAGATAAACATATTTAAGTTAAAGTTCGTAATATTGCCAATAATGTGATTGTGGGCATTCGTAAAAAACCCGTTAATATTTTTCGTCCCTACTTAAAAGTCATCTATGGTACCTTTACGAGCATTGAAGAATATGAACGCTGACGAAACACCTTAATTGATGCTAAAAATAGTAAAAAGGGTCGTCGCATTAAATACCGTGATATTCCTGAACTTGATATTTATTTTTTTAAACTAAAAATTCCTTTACCAACACTTAACACTTACAATTCTTTTTACCTAGCGTTTTTAAGAGATTGCTTAAATTCAAAAGTAAATCCTGACTATGAAGATAAATACTATAATGACACAGCAATTGATTTAGAAGACTTAGAATACTTAAAAATGGATAAATTTAGCAAATTTTTAAGAAAAATGAAAGAAAAGGAATAATAAAAAATGGAAAATTTCGCAAAAATGGCGGAATTTCTCGCTCAAGTGCTTTATAAGGTGTCTTTGACTTAATTTGAAGTTTAGAAGTACCAGAAACGAATATTCAATTAATATTTCTTCTATTCTTAACGTTGGCTGTAGAATTTCTTATGGCAATTATTCTTGGATTTGGTAGTCAACAAGTTAATTTAGAAAAACAACGCCAATATGCTGTTAAAAATAAAGGGCGTTTAAGTGCGTGATGAAAAGCTAAAAAACAAATAAAACCAATAAAAACAAAACAAGGTAACTAATAATGTTTAAACTAATTATTATTTTTATCTTAATAACTGTTCTTGGATTATTAGCTGGTAGTCATTTTGAAACTTTAACGAATTATATTAGCGAAGGTCTTGCCAATTTCCAAAAGTTTATTACTAGCAATTTAATAATTTTAGAACTATTTAAACCAACGGCACGAACATTTTCGCAACACCCAATTTTTACCATTCTTGGTGTTACTTGTGTACTTATTGCCTTATTTATTGTAATTAAAGGTGGGTAAAAAAATGGAAAAATGAACCAAAAAACAAGAATTAGAAATAGAGAATGACAAATTAAAAATTGTTAATGTCATATTAGAAAATAGTGTTAATACTCTTAAATACATAATAATGGAAAAAAATAAAGAAATTTTAGAATTAGAAAAGTGAAATACTATTCATATTAATCAAAAATCAGACTTAATAATTAAAAACCAAAAATTAAAAATTTTTAAACACGAAAGGAGAATCAAAATGAAAAAACTTTTAGGAAAATTATTTAAAAAAGATAATTCAAAAGAAAAAATGCTATTAAAATTAAGAATTAAAAATTCTTTTAAAAAGCAGTGGTTAAAAATAGTATTAAGTATCACTTTCATCTTTATAAGTTTATTAATTTTTGCATTAACAGCAAGCAATGGATACTAAATGAATAACCGGAACAAGTGATGAATTTAATAATTTTATGAATAAAGAAATGGTTGATTTCTTTGGCAAATTCAATAGTGGTATTATGCTAGCAGGAATATTTGTTTTTTGATGAGGCGGAGCAATATATTTTGCACTTAAATTTGAAAAATTCATCCGCTTGATTATTCAAAAAATTAAAGCAAAAAGAGTCTTGAAAAATGAAATCAAACAAACTAATTAATTCTTTAAAAAAATATTGATGGAGAATTTTACCTTACATTTTTTTATGATTACTATCTTTTTCATTCCATTTTTAAAATTGGAAATTAATGATTTGAAATTATTATATGAAAAATTTGAAGCATTAATTTCGCTTATGATACTAGGATATTTAGATATATGCATTACAATAGCGGTAATTATGAACTGTAGCATTGAGTGACTTATTAAAAAAATCAAAACTAAAAGACCAACGAAAAATAAAATATTTTAAAAAGGAGTGATAAAAATGTTTATGAAAATATTTACCGTGTTAATTATTAGTTTCAATAATATTTTTACTATTCCCCAAAACATTAACAATAATGAAATAACAACACAATCACTAATTAGAAACAAAAGACAAAGTAATCAAGTATCTGAAATTAACTTAACAGAAGCAGAATTTACAATATGAAAAAATGAAGCCCCTTATAAGCCTGCACCGGCGTGAAAAACCGAAGTGCAATTTTCATTAAATGATATAGAGAAGCAATCAGGAATAAAACCCATAAATCCTGTAGAAGAATTATAGAACAATAAAGGACGAATTCAAAGTTATATTAATCAAAATCAAGTTAATATTATTAAAAAACTTAACGAATTACAAATAAATACAAAATGAACAGAAGTTGAAAAAGAACAAAAACAAAATATTAAAATAAAAAATATTAAAATAAAATTTGAGTATCAAAAAGATACTTTTTCCGGTGTAACATGAAACTGGTGAAAAATGCTAGAACTTGATGCACAATTGAAAGCCAAACCCTCGACTGATATTGATTTACCAGAAAAAACTACCAAATTTGATGGTAGCCATAACTATAAAGATGTTGTTGATAATCTTGATTATTTAATGATTCATCGGGGTGATTTTGACAAATTCAATTACTCTTATCTTTATTGAACACCAGTTTTTAATTTCATTAACACCTTAGAAAAAAGTTATTACAAAGAATTTACGATTAAAAATCACGGTTTTAAGGACGAGAGCTATTTTTATCATAAAACTTCTAATGATAAAAATATAGTAAATGAGAATGTTTTGAAAATTAAGGCATTTAACAAAAGTCTAATTGCCGGAAACAATTATTACACGGTGAAAGTGAAATCTGAAAATATGACACGGCAAATGCCAACGATTATTATCTAATTAAGTACCTTTTTGGAACTTTAAATTATCTTAATGTTAAATTTAGTTTTTTAAGATACGACTCTGAATTAAAAAACGACATTTACCTTTATTTTAAAAACAACATTCCTAATATTAACAACAGCGATTACAAAAATGTTTTTGACGAAATTTACGAAATCCTTGGCAACTTTTTTGCTAGTTTATTTTACGCTACTTTTGACATGGACAAAAAAACTCATACCGAAATTGATTTTAAAGGCGTAGACCAACTATAACAAAGATTACTTTATTCAAATGGGGTTCTTTTATCGTTCGTTAATTACCTTTTATCCGAAAAAATATTTAATTAATGTTGCTGGTAATTTGGAATTATTACTACGAAGTTTTTTTACTTTTGATAAAAAAACGCACCAAGAAAATTATAATGTCATTAAAAACAACAATAGCATTTATCAAATTGATTTTAATGTCCTTAAATCCTATGATAATAAATTGATTACCTTGCCGACCAACAAACTCGCTAACAGTATTAATTACCTCAATACCGATATTGATATTCGCTACGGTATTAATATTTTTACCTTAACTTTTCCACTTTATCACAAAGGCAACATCTCTAATTACAATTTTAAAATTTATGACTTTAATGTCTTAAATTCCACAGCCTTTATTCCTGATGGTTCCACCAACTCAGAATGAGATGACTTAATTCAGCCAGCAAATTGCAAATATTCAGGGCGATGAATACCCACCTTTAATGATATTGGATGTGCCCATTCAAAATGGCTGGTATTAAAATGCTAAACTAAACGCTGACAGCGTCACAAATCATTACAATTTTACGCCCGTTAGCAATTATTGCAAAAGCAACAGTTAACTTTTCAACCGCCATTTTTCCAGTTTTTAAAACGGTGCCAACTTTTTACTATACCTTTCAATTTTTAATCGGTTTTGCTATTTTTCTAATGATATTAAGGATTTTCGTGTAATATATATATATAATTGAAAAAATAAAGTAATAAAGGAGTTAAAATAATGAAAATTTTAAATATAATAGCTCTTTTGACATTAACAATATTACCAATAGTTGGATGTTCTGAAAAAGAAAGCGAAATACAACAAGTTCAATTTAAAACATATGACTTAAAATTTTCAGAAATAAATAACAGTTATTTACAATCATTATATAAAAAAGGTAGTGACCCGGTATATATTAATATTGACTCAGTAAAAGAACAATTACCTTTGGAAATAAAAAATTATGGAGAAAACACTAGAGGGTTTGCTGTCTTTACAAACGAACCAGTATTTAAAGAAATTAAAGAAATTTATAATTATAAAAAAGAAAACAGCACCCCAGAAGAAAGAGAATTTTTTGATAAAGATTTTCAAGAAACAAATATTGAATATTTTTATATTGCTAAAAAAATTAAAGATGTAAAAATAACAATACAAGAATATAGTTATCAGGGTTCAAACAGATTTCATATTAAAAAATTTCATACAAAAAAAGACAACAATTAATTCATTATTTAATTAATAAAAATGTATAAAATGTTAAAATTTCTTTCCAAGAAAGATGGTTTTTCATTATGACAATACTCTTCTTAAACAACTTTTTCATTTTTTCTATTTTAACAAAATAAAACCAGTAATTTTAATTAATTAAAATTACTGGTTTGAATATTTTTCTTACTTTTTAATAAGATATTAAACTTGTTATATTTGTTCTAATTAAAGTGATTATTCCCAAAAGACTTAATATTTTTATTTCAAACTGTGTTTATACTTTATTAATTATACTTGTTGTGTTATCTTTAAAAGATATATTTTGTTTATCTAAACTTAAAGGAATAGCTTCTCCAATTTCAGTCTGATGCATAATTATTTCTTTTTTACTTTTAATATCATAAGAAAAATTTATGCGATCATCATCGTTTATCTTTATTTTTGAAGGTAAGATATTATTTTCTAATAAATTAAACATAGCATTCTTAATTGAAATAGAAATTGTGGATTCATTATTATTTTTATCAATAAAATCTGCACTAACAATGCCTTCAACTTTTTGATAATAACTTAAAACAAGTCCTATATTATTTTGTCAAGAAGTAACAGAAATTGAAATTTTACTATGTGGTTGAACTTTTACTGGTTGAGATGAAACAGTTATTGTTGTGGTGTTTGTCGTTGTTTTAATTTCTGTGCTAGAAGAATTTGAAGCATCTCCTATAGTATAAATTTTTGAACTCCCTCATGTATAACCACCACCAACTCCAACTCCAACTTCAACTTTTCCTTCTGCAACAAGTGGTATACCGGCTTTTATAGTAGATTTTGCTGTAACTTTAGTATTTACATTCGCACTTTAATTATCAGTATTTGATGTTGTTTCTGATTTAGAAAATCTATTCATTTTTTGAAATGTATTTGTTTCTGTTAATTGTTTAGAACAAGAAACTGTATTTTGAGTTTGTTCAATACTACTATTATTTACAAATGTTGAATTATAATCTTTACAAACATCATTAAGATCTTGTTCTAAATTAGATGATTTATTTTTTTGTGTTTGTTCTATAGTAACATCAGATACTGTTAAATTTTCTAAATTAATATTTAAAATATTTTTAATTTCAGAATTAGGGTTTTGTTTTTGGTGTTGTAAATATAATCCTCTTTTTATATGATCTCTCATATAAATAATATCAGATTCAATTAAATCTAATGGATCGTGTTCATATACTTTCTGATCATAAGATTCAAAATAAACTTTGTTGTTTAACACAACTCCTGAAGAAAAAACCATATCATTTGTTCTAATAATTACTTTTTGTTCTCCTGTTGAAGGAGTATATTCATATACATTATAATTGTTAGAACCAAAATAAACTTTGTTATTTAAGGCAACACCAGAAGATTCAACATTTCCATTTGTTGTAATAACTACTTCCGAAATTTCAATAATACTTTTTTTATTATCTTGTCTTTTTGTTCTACTTAAAGTTTCTAAATTACTATTTTGGATTTGCTCGGTATTTAATTTTTCTAAATTATTTGGTTGTTGATAAGGGGATGTAGCAACCACCATCGGCATTGTGGCACCACTAATTATTAGTAAGCTTAATAAACTGAGTAATTTTTTCATATTAATTAAATCTCTTTCGTGAATTTTTCCTAATTAATAAAATTTATCAAGTAACCAACACCCTTTCTTAAGTTTGTAAAGTTTAATTAACACAAATTAATTATAAACAATCAAATAAGAATTTTTATCATTTTTTTCAGGATATTAAATATTAGTTCTAAAAAACATTTTTCATTAAAGAAAAAAATAAGTTAACCAAACTTTATTAAAATTACTATCAAGAAAGGTAATTTATTATGCTAAAAATTAATAATAATGTAAAAAACTCAGAAAACAAGCATTGGTTTAGTTTGTTTACAACCCATAAAAATATGTACACCAACAAATGCGAACAACTAACTAATGAATACGAAAAACTAGATGAATATTTATATAAAAATATCATTATCGCTTAAAACAAGGTTATAAAGTAGTTCATTTTGCATCAAGAACAATTATTACAATTTTTGGTGAAGTTGTTTTTAAACGACGCCGATATAAATATTGAAATCAAAAATCAGGTAAATTTGAATATGTATGTTTGTTAGATAAAGAAAATTGGTTCATTGTCCAAACAACGCATTTATTTTGATGTCCAATTTAAAGTTTTAAATCTTTTAGGTGATGGTAAAAGGTATCGCGATGTTTTAGATGCTCTAAATTATTGTTATATTTCAAAAGCTAGTATTTCAAATATTTTAAATAAATATGATATTGCTGAATATTTTCAACTAGCAGAAAAAGAAAATAAAAATAGAATTGATGTCAAAAATAAGGATTTATATATTCAACTAGATGAGACATTTTTAGTAACATTAGACCATAAAGTTAAACAAGACCAAAGAATTCGTTTAGTTACTTTTCATACCGGACATAAAGAAAAAAATTACAAAAACACTCGTAGAGAATTAGAAAACAAACGAGGTCATTTTCTAATGTTAAAAATTGGTAAGCGAATAAATACGATGGATTATCGTGATTTATTAATTAGAGAATTACAAAAACATTATGCGAGCATTAATTATGATAAAATAATTGTTTGTGGTGATGGTGATGCTTGAATTAGAGAAATTGCCAATAGTTTTGGTAATGTTAGATATATTTTAGATGGTTATCACGCTATTAAAAAATTAAAACAAACTGCATTTAATATTGTTTTTTAAAATCGTAAAGTAACACTAAATAGTTGAATTGAATTATATAAAAATGGAAATCATCAAGAATTGATAAAAAACATTCGTAATATTGCTAATAATGAATTAAATAAAGTTATTAAAACAAATTTAAGAAAGGCGAGCAATTATTTCAAAAACAATAAGCACGGTATTCATAATCAAAATTTGGAGTGAAATATCGGTTATAGCATTGAAAGTGATGTATCACATTTAATAAAACAACAATTAGGATATGGAGCAAAAATATATAATCATAAGAATTTAAATAACCTATTAGATTTAAGAATGGCAAATTTAAACAAATTAAATGTATTACATTACATTAATGAAAATATTAATTCAGAAATAGAAATCAGAAAAGAAATATATAAAAATTCATTATGAAATAAATATAATGATAAAAATGGTCGCGTTTAGTTTTCTTAGGTATTGCTTTAAAGAAGTAAAACAATCAGCTAATTATATTATTTAATTATTAAACTAACCATACCTTTCTTGTTATTGTCATTTTTATTTTTTTTGATTTTATCACATTATTGAATTTTTACACAATAAAAAATTATTAATTTTATTAAATTAACACTAACTTATCTAAATTTATGTTTTCTATATTTATTCGTATATATAATATGGACAGGCTACAATAAGTTGGACCATAATTATATAGACTTCGAAATTATTAAGAAAGAAGGAATATAAAAATGGAAAATAAAACCTCATACTATGAAGAATTTAAAAAACAAATTGTCATTCTATACAAAAATGGCAAAAGTGTTATTAATTTAGGGAAAGAATATAATTTACCAAAACCAACTATTTATAGTTGAGTTAAAAATTATAATAATTCTGGTTCATTTAAAGCAAAAGACAATCGCACACTAGAAGAAAATGAAATAATTAACTTTACGAAAAGAACTTAAAGACTTAAAAATGGAAAATGACATTTTAAAGCAAGCCGCACTGATAATGGCCAAAAAATAACAATAATTAATAGCAATAAGAAAAAATATTCGATAAGAAAAATGTGTAAATTATTAAATATTTCAAAATCCAATTACTATTATCAAATTAATAAATACACAAGGAAAATAATGAATAATTATAATCAAGAAATTATCAGTGCATTTAACGAAAGCCGCCAAGTCTATGGAGCTCGAAAAATCAAAGTAGTATTAGCTCATAAAAGTATTAACCTATCTAGACACAAAATTAGAAACATTATGAAAAACAATAATTTGATATCAAAGTACACAAAAACAAGACTTAAATGCAAAAATATTCAAGTAAATAATGATCCAGTAAATAACATTGTAAACCGAGACTTTAATAATAGAAAAATAAATGAAATTATCGTTAGTGACTTAACTTATATAAAAGTGGGTTTTAAATGATTTTATGTATGTCTCCTAATTGATTTGTATAATCGCGAGATTGTTGGTTATAGTTCCGGACCAAATAAAAATACGGAGTTGGTTTATCAAGCTATTATGCGAATTACTAGACCATTATCAAAAATTGAAATATTTCATACCGACCGAGGTAATGAGTTTAAAAATAATATAATTGATCAATTATTATCTACATTTAAAATTCAAAGATCATTGAGTGCGAAGGGTTGTCCATATGATAATGCAGTTACTGAAGCAACTTATAAAGTTTTTAAAACAGAATTTATTAATGGTAGAAAATTCAATGATCTTGCGCAATTAGAACTTGAATTATTTGATTACATTAATTGATACAATAATCTTAGAATACATGGCAGTTTAAATTATTTATCTCCAGTTACTTTTAGAAAACAAATGTCTATATAAAAATTGTCCTAAAAAGGGTTGCCAATCCAATACTACCCTTATTAATTCAACTATCACCATTTTTATGGGTGCATAAAGTTTTGTTAGGCAGGAAAAGGTTTAAATAATTTTTAATGAGAAGCAATGACAATTTAATTATCATTTTATTTAAAAAATAAGTAATAAAACAAAATATTTAATATCAACAAACATAATCTCAATAAAAGGTTATAAAAAAAACTGGGGCTGTCCAAAATTCTGTGTCTCGATAATTCATTCTGAATTATACTTAAACGAAGGAGAACAGAAAATTACAAAAAAAATAAAAAAAGAACCTGATGCAATTGATAAAGTTGTGAATTATTTTTTAGAAAATATTGATAATCCACAAGATTTATTTAAAAGTAATAATATTTTTCAGGAATTTATCAAAAAATTAACTGAAAGAATGTTAAATGCAGAAATTAAAGATCATCTTGAAACAGATGATAACTATAACAAAAGAAATGGCAAAACACAAAAAACCATTATTACTAAAAATGGTTCAATCGTAATTGATGTACCAAGAGATCGAAATAGTACTTTTGAACCAGTAATTATTCCAAAAAGACAAAGAAAATTTGATAACTTTGATTAAAAAGTAATTTCTTTATATGCAAGAGGAATGACAATTTCTGATATCAAAGCACAATTGCAAGAATTCTATCACGGAGCATAAATTTCAGAAAGTTTAATTAGTCAAATAACTGATGATGTTATTGAAGAAGTTAAAATGTGACAAACTAAACCTTTAGAGAAGATTTATCCGATTGTTTATTTTGATTGTATTGTTGTTAAAGTAAAGCAAGATAAACGAATAATAAATAAAGCAGTTTATCTTGCCTTAGGAATTAATATAAATGGCTTAAAAGATATTTTAGGAATGTGAATTAGCGAGAATGAGGGAACCAAATTTTGACTAAATATAAAATCCTTTTACGGAAATGAAAAATCGTGGCTTACAAGATATTCTTGTTGCTTATAGTGATAATTTAACAAGAATGTCTGATGCAATAGAAGCTGTTTTTCCAAAAACACAGCACCAATTATGCATTGTTCATCAAATTAGTAATAGTTTAAAATTTGTTCCTTACAAAGATCGCAAACTTGTAGCTAATGATTTAAAATCAATTTATACAGCAATTAATGAAGAAATATCGTTGGTTGCTTTATTTCATTTTTCTGAAAAATGAAATAAAAAGTATCCACAAATTACTAAATCATGAAAAAATAACTGAGATAATTTAATAATTTTTCTTGAATATCCTCAAGAATTTAGAATAATTATTTATACAACTAATGCAATAGAGTCTGTTAATAGTCAATTAAGAAAAGTCGTTAAAAATAAAAAGATTTTTCCTAATGATTTATCAGTTTTTAAAATATTTTATTTGGCATTTTAAAATATGACTAAAAAATGAACAATGCCAATTCAAAATTGGGGTAGTGCAATTTCACATTTAATGATAAAATTTGAGGACAGAGTGAATTTAAGTTAATTACTTAGAGACACAGTTAATTGTACAATCCCAATAATTTTAATTGCTCTATCTTGTAATTCTTTTTGAGAAACTGTTGCTCAAGCATGATAAAAAGGCATTATAACTAAAGATAACAATTCTAACTTACTATAATTTATTTCTTCTAAATTAGAGTTATAAATTTCTTTTTTGATTGTGTATATTAACGAATTAACCGCAACACGGACGCATAAAGTTTTGTTAGGTAGGAAAATGTTTAAATAATTTTTAATGACAAGCAACAACAATTTAATTATCATTTTATTTAAAAAATAAGTAATAAAACAAAATATTTGATATCAACAAACATAATCTCAATAAAAGGTTATAAAACCTAAAGAAAACACTTATAAAAACAACATTAAAATAAGTTTTTACAACAAAAATCATACATAAGAAATATATACTTAATTTGAATATTGAAATAATTTATAGTAAATGATTATTTTTTCTTTTTTAAAAAATACCTAAGAAAACTAAACACGATCAATTAGAAGTATTTCTAATACATAATTAAAATATATTGTTATAATAAAATTTGTGAGGTAGATAAATATGGTGTTTTTAAAAAGATTAGAAGCTTATGGGTTTAAATCTTTTGCCAAGCCAACAAAAATAGTTTTTGAACATGGTATTATTGGTGTTGTTGGCCCTAATGGTTCTGGTAAATCCAATATTAATGATGCTATTCGCTGAGTGTTGGGCGAACAATCAATTAAATCATTACGGGGTGATAATATTCAAGATATTATTTTTCAAGGTAGTAGTGAATATCCACAGTTAAATATGGCGGAAGTTAAATTAATTTTTAATAATAAAAAACGCATTTTTCCCATTGACTTTGATGAGGTAGAAATAACTAGAAGAGTTTATCGTGATAATAATGAAAATGAATATTCAATTAATAAAAGTCGTAGCAGATTAAAAGATGTTCAAGAATTAATATTGGGTACTGGTTTAAGTAAAGAGTCATTAGCTATTATTAATCAAGGTAATGTAGTCAATTTTTCACAATTTAAACCAGAAGAAAGAAGATTATTATTTGAAGAAGTAGCTAATGTTTCTAAGTATAAAAAACGCAAATTAGAGTCAATTCGGAAGTTAGAAAAAACTGAAGAAAATTTAGTCCGCATTAACGACATTATTATTGAGATGGAAAGAAATATTAATTATTTGCGTCGTCAAGCTAAAAAAGCACAAGATTATGTTACTAAAAAAGAACAATTAACAACTATTGAAGTGGCTATTTTAGTAAAAGATATTACTAGTCAGTATGAAGGGTTTCGTGATTTACAATTAGAAATTAAAAGATATACTTCTCAAACCGAAGATTTGAGTGTTCAAATTACTAATTATGATAATAAAATTAATTTGTTGCAAGAAAATATTTTCACTATTGATAATAAAATGCAAGAGTTAGGACAACAATTAGATGATCATCTTAACCAATTAGAACTATTACAAAATGAAAAAATCTCACAACAAAATGAAAAAAGAGTTAATGATAATAATCAAGTTCAAGATTTAGGACAAGATGCTAATAATATTAATCAAGAAATTTTACAACAAACTAAATTAATTACTGAACAACAAAATATGATTGATGATTTTCAAAAACAAAGAATTTTATTAAATGAAGATTTAGAGATTGCCATTAAAAAGTATAATCTCTTAAATAAGGAAATTTATGAATTAAAAAGTAAACAGGATTATTTAATTGATTTGCAAAATAATAATACTTATTATTATCAGGGTGTTAAAACAATTTTAAATAATAAACTTCATTTAACAGGAGTTATTGATACTATTGACCGGTTAATTAATGTTCCTAGTATTTATCAATTGGCTATTCAAGAAGCTTTATCTAGTAGTATGCAACATATTGTTGTTGAAAAGGATAGTGATGCTATTCGTGCAATTCAATTTTTAAAAGCTAATGAAAGTGGAATTGCAACATTTTTACCATTGAATAGTTTGCGGATTCAAATGATTAATAATGATGATTTATCATTATTAAAAACTCAAAAAGGTTTTATTGGTGTTGCTTATGAATTATTAACTACTAATGTTAAGTTTGAACCAGTAATGCGTTTTTTATTAGGAAGAATAATTATTGTTGAAAATTTAGCACAAGCAAATGAAATAGCACATTTAACATATCGGAAGTATAATATTATTACCTTACAAGGCGATGTTATTCGTCCTGGAGGCAGTATTAGTGGTGGTCACAAAAAAGTTAAGCAATTTTTATTTAATAATGAAGAGCAAGTTAATAGTTTAAAAACTAAAATTAGTGAATTAGAACAATTAGCTCAAACTTATTATCAAAAATGACAAAATATTAAAGAGAAACTAATAACATTAAATAATGAATTAGAACAAAAACAATTGCATTTAGGTAAGTTTCAACAAAGTAAACAAAGTAATGAACAAAAACAAAGAACAATACAACAAGAATATCAATATTTAACAAAGAAAAAAATGCAAGTTAGTAATGATTTCAATCAATCACTTGATGAACGACTAATGTTAGAAAATAAAATTAGTAATTTAAAGTTAGAAAAATTAAAAATTACTGAACAACAACAAATACAAAGAACTTTACGAGAAACTTATAGTAATCAACTATATTCATTAACTTTAGAAATAAAAAAAACTCGTGATGAATATAAAAATCAAGAGAAATTATTACAAGAATATAACTATCAAAAATTAGCAATTGATAATTGTTTACAACAAAATTTAGAAAGATTAGCCCAAGAATATCGTTTAACTTATGAATATGGTTATGAAAAGTATGGTCAAGATCTGATTGGTGATATTAAAAAAGTTCGTGAGCAAATTATTTTATTACGCCAAGAATTACAAGATTTAGGGTCAGTAAATATTGATGCTATTTCTGAATATGAAACAATTAATGAACGATATCAATTTTTAAAAACACAAGAACAAGAATTAAATAATGGTAAAAAACAATTACTTAATGCTATTAAAGATATGGATGAAATTATGATAACTCGTTTTGATACGACCATTAAAGATATTAATAAGGTTTTGCCAGAAACTTTTAAAGTTCTTTTTGTTGGCGGCACTGCTAGTTTAGCATACACTGATCCTAATAATATTTTAGAAACCGGAATTGATATTTTAGTAAATTTACCAGGAAAAACTATTACTAACTTGAATTTATTATCTGGTGGTGAGAAATCACTAGTAGCCTTAGCAGTACTTTTTGCAATTTTAAAGGCACGCCCTTTACCAATTGTTATTCTTGATGAAGTAGAAGCACCATTAGATGTTGCTAATGTTGAAAGATTTGCTAAGTATTTAAAGTCTTTTGCTACCGAAACACAATTTATTGTTATTACACATCGCCCAGGAACAATGGAAAACTGTGATACATTGTATGGCACAACAATGCAAAGCAAAGGCGTTACTAAAATGGTTGCTATTAGATTAGAACAAGCAAAAAATTTAATTACTTCTGCTAATTAATTTATCATGTATTAATTAATATGATAAGTGTAAAATATTAATTATTTAATCCAATGGAGGTTATTAAAATGTTAAGAACTAAATTTACTATTGAAATTGAACGCTTGAAAAATAATATTATTGAATTATTTAATTTAATAATGAAACGACATAAAGAAGTTATTAAGGCCCTAGAAGAAGAAGGTAATTAGTATTAGTAAATGCAAAATAATCATTGCGAATGATAATAATATTAACAAATTTTATGCTGAAATTTTAGATAGTGCCATTTGAAGAATTGCTAAGCAACAACCAGTTGCCAGCGATTTGCGCCATATTATTGGTTATATGTCAATTGTCAAAGAATTAGAAAGAATTTCTGATTATGCTCGTAATAACATTGCTAATTTTTATTTAAAAGCTAAAACACCAGTTAAATATAGTAAGTATAAGTATGTTGGTCAATTATCTAAAAAAGTTTTAAAAATTATGCAGTTTATTATTAAAATTCTTGTTGATGAAACGCGATGAGGTAAGAAAATTATTCAAACTATTGTTAGTTTAGATCATATTGTTGATAATGAATATAATGAATATAATGATGATATTAATAGGGATTGCACAATTAACC